>CAZVPH010000021.1:0-12154 GCA_964628125.1 uncultured Thiosulfatimonas sp.
TTTATTACAATCAAGAAAAAGCAAATTTACATCAAGAAGTTTAGGGTTCAGTCTAATGGGCAGCAATTGTGAGTAGATCTAAAATAAGTCGCATAGGTTTACTGTTTTTCTCTCTGACTACTTTGGTGACTATCTCGGCCTGCAACAGTAGCTCTGTTAAAAGAGATGCTCCAGCCCCACCTGTTTCAGGTTCTTTAAAACCCGATGGGCACATCCTTAAGAAACCAGGGCCAGAAGAAGTTTTACATCAATCTTCGATTCCTCACATCTCTCATAGTCAAATCACGAAACTGCCTACTCTCAAGTTTAAGCCTGTAGATCTTTACTCTCTTAGCGCCGTAAACGTTCCTGTTATGGAGTTGTTATTTCAAATATCCAAAGATGCTAATTTGCAAATTGATATCTACAGTGGTGTTTCAGGGCGTGCAACAATTAATGCATTGAATGAACCTCTTCAGAATATTTTACAGCGACTGTCTGCACAGTCTGGGTTTTTATACTCCGTTGATTCTAATACGATTACTATCAAACCTGATATTCCACAGTGGCGTAATTACAATGTTGACTATGTCAATATTAATAAGGTGAGTGACGATTCTATACAGATGAAAATGAACGTTTCATCAGCTTCTGATAGGCCTTCTGGTTCTTTAGGCGGCAGTAGTACAAATGTTTCTGTAAAAGCGGAACATAATTTTTGGGTGCGGCTTAAAAACAATTTAGAAATCCTTGCTCAATTGGATCCCTTTGATACCCATAATACAGAAAACATTATGCGTTCAGCACGTGATAGTAGTTTTGAGGTTAGTGCACCAGGTGTTGTTCCCAGAAAGGAAGGCGCAGCTGCTCCACGACATAAAACCTTTAAGTCAATTAATACGATTATCAACCCAGAGGCCGGAATTGTTTCAGTCTATACGACCAATATTAAGCACAAAGCCATAAAAAAATACATTGAAGATGTTTCAATTCGCGCTCAGCGTCAGGTGTTGATAGAGGCTACCGTTGTTGAAGTTTTGTTAAATGACCGCTATCAGGCAGGAATTGATTGGAGCAAATTTGGCGGTCTGAGCTTCACTTCAGACGGTACTTTCACTGCGGTAGGTCAAGTGGGCCCGAGTAATATACTGGATCAATTGTCTTTTTTAAGCACGTTTGGAGATTCAAAGGTTCTTTCAAGTCCAAAAATAATGGCGATTAACAACCAAACAGCGCTTCTAAAAGTGGTGAATAACTTGGTTTATTTTACGGTCGATGTCAGCAGGACGCTTGCAACGACAACCACGGATGCAATCGCTACCTATGAAACTGAAATTCATACAGTACCGGTTGGCTTTACGATGAGCGTAACCCCATTTGTAAGTGAATATGGTGAAGTCACCTTAAATATAAGACCTACTATATCTAGAAAAATTGGTGAGATTCAAGATCCAAACCCGGAACTTGCTAATATCGCGAGTGTGATTCCGATCATACAAGAAAAAGAGATGTCTTCTGTGTTGCGGTTGAAGGATCGTCAGACCGCTATTATTGGTGGTTTGATTGAAGATACGAACTCCAATGAGCGTTCTGGTATCCCCTGGTTAAGTAACATTCCTATATTAGGGGATCTTTTTTCTCAACGTGATGATCAGACGAGTAAGAGTGAACTGGTTATTTTTATCCGTCCGGTCATTATCCATAATGCAGATGTTGATCATGGCGATTTACAACACGTTGGGCGTTTTTTGAAAACCCGTGGTTATTAAGGTGCGGACTCAAGGTGTGTGAGTTATGACTGTTTTACCGGAAACTTTAACCAAGCTGAGCTGTGAAAAATTTGTAACGACACTCACTAAGACTGGGTCAATGAAAGAGCCTGGCGTACCACATGGAAATAGAGCTTCAGACGATTTAAACATGATTGAAGGACTTCTATATTCGTTCGGCTCAGTTTTAACGTCATTTTTTTCAAGATTGTCGAGTGACTGTGCTTACTCCAGATGGCTTGTAGCTTTATCTATACTGCTTGGATTTTCTGGCGCGCTTTTTTATAGCTTGATTTACTATCAGGAAAAGATGGAAACGCTTGAGAAAGAAGTACTTCGCTATGAGTTTGTTAAAACCGTAACGAATTCTGCTTTAGAAGTGCCTGCGGTGTCCAGGTTAGATGAATGGGAGTTGCATCAAAAAAACCTTTTAACAAGGAGATTGTATTTAGCGAAAAAAGATATGAAACACAGTGATCGCAGACAAGTCCCAGTAACGGAGCATAAGAGGCCACTGGAAAACGATTCAAAACTAACCTTAGTGCATGATGAGTACAGCATTAGTGATTTAAACGCATCTGTTACACGCCACGATCTTCCAACGGATATTTCTGAAAATCCGGACATTAAAAATGTAACTGAAGTTTCTAAACCAATTTTTATAGAAAACCATGAAATAGAACTGACTCTTAAAGATGCATATAAAGCTTTTGAAGCAGGCCTGTTGGAATATTCACAGAAAAAGTTTATTGATGTGTTGGGATTAGATTCAAAAAATATAATCGCAATAATTGGACTAGGTATCCTTGAAGCTTCTAAGGGACAGGACGTTACAGCAATGAGGTATTACCAAGATGCCTTGGCGATGGAGCCTGACAATTTGGAGATTTATAGGGCGATTAGCTCGCTTGCCGCACAGCTTGAACCGTATTCAGATGGGCATCATGTTTTAAAGGAATTGGTTAATGCTTATCCTTCTTCCGCAAACCTACAAAATATATTGGGCAATACCTACGCCACGAGTCAAGATTGGGTGACGGCTCAATTATACTTTTTTAATGCCTACAGCCTTGAAGCAGGTAATCCAGAGTTTACCATCAACCTGGCCATTAGCTTGGATCAATTAGGCCAGTACTCTCTGGCGGCTCAATACTATGCTCAAGCATTGAGTTTGGTGGAATCTAGTGGGGTGAGTAATAGCATTGGTGATGTCACTGATATCAAGCATCGTTTATCTTCTATACGGCAGTTTATTGAAGGACGAAGCTAGATGGAGTCGACTAGTTATTACTCAGGTGAAAGTTTAGGTCAGAGGTTGGTAGCCGAAGGTAATATTTCGAGAGACCAATTAAGCATCGCGCTAATAGAGCATAAGAAAACAGGCTTTAACTTAGGCGATATTCTCGTCACCATGGGCTTTGTCCGGGTTGAAATTGTCCGTGAGATGGTTGGTTCTTATGTGGGCTATGCTTCTATGAGCTTAAAAGAGGTTGTGCCAGATCCCAGTGCACTCTCATTGATTTCCGAGGGCTTTGCACACCAATACTTGGTGATGCCCATCAGTTTACAAGAGGGCCGTTTGCAGATCGCGATGTCTAATCCAGGCGAACTATTAGTTTTGGATAAAATTAAGCGCCATCTACAAAATCCGTTGATCCAGGCCGTTCCGGTATTGGTGATTGAATCAGAGATACAAGCGGCCATTGATAATTACTATGGTTATGAGCTATCAATTGAAGGTATTTTAAATGAGTTAGAGACCGGTAAGGTGGAGCTTTCTCAAGCATCGATTGCCAACGAATACTCTCAGCCAATGGTTCGATTAGTGGATAATTTATTGACTGATGCGGTTAAGAAAAATGCTTCCGATATCCATTTTGAACCCGAAGAAAATTACATTCGAATTCGTTATCGGATAGACGGTGTTTTGCAAGAAATACGTTTACTTCATAAGCTGTATTGGTCGGGCTTGGTGGTGCGAATAAAGGTTTTATCCGCCTTAGATTTGACTGAACAGCGTCTGCCACAGGATGGCCGTATGTCACTGGTTGTCCACGGCAGAAGAATTGATTTTCGAGTCTCATCGCTTCCAGGAAGTCATGGAGAAAACATTGTCTTACGTATATTAGACCGAGAAAAAGGTATTGTTTCACTAGAAAATCTCGGCTTAGATACTGACTCATATGACGAGTTAAAGCAGATGATGTCGCGGCCTACGGGCATATTATTGGTTACGGGGCCGACAGGCTCGGGTAAAACCACTACCTTATACTCAATCCTAAATGAGTTGAACGAGGTTGGGGTTAACATCATGACCCTAGAGGATCCTATTGAGTATCCAATGACGATGATTCGGCAAACAGCGGTAAATGAAGAGATTGGTATGACGTTTGCCGCAGGCATTCGTGCCTTGACGCGTCAAGATCCAGACATTATCCTTATTGGTGAAATACGTGATACTGAAACTGCAGAAATGTCGCTTAGAGCGGCGATGACAGGTCATCAGGTGTTTGCTACCCTGCACGCAAACTCTGCAATCGGTGCCATCCCCCGGTTATTAGATATTGGTGTGACAGCGTCGATTATGGCAGGAAATATTATTGGAATCATTGCTCAAAGATTGGCGCGCAGGCTTTGTATCCATTGCAAGCAAGCGTATTACCCTGATGAGTTTGAAAGAGAGGTTTTGGAGTTAAGCGATGCTTGTGACGTTAAAATATACAGGTCAAAAGGGTGTCAAAAGTGCCATGGCATCGGCTATAAAGGACGTTTAGCAGTGCTTGAAACCCTGCGTTTTACGCAAGAGATGGATGAGCTTATTTTAATGGGTGCCTCCCAAAAATCCTTGCGCAACAAGGCCGTGGAAAGTGGCTTTTCTACTATGGCACAAAGTGGTCTACGCTGGGTCAAACAGGGGGAAACCACGCTCGATGAGATCCGCCGAATTGTTAACGTCAGCGAATTGGTTTAAGCAGAGAGTCTGATGGCGAACTATCAATACAGAGGCATCAATAAAGTTGGTAAGCGCGTCAAAGGTGTGTTGTCAGCGGGCAGTGAGCTCGAACTTGAGCAAAAGCTAATGAGCTCTGATGTTTCATTGCTTACTGCTAAGCAGGTTCGCGCAGAGACTCTGTTTTCGGCGCGCTCTAAGGTAACGCGTAAAGAGGTAATTACCATTACCTTCCAGTTAGAGCAGTTATTGAAAGCAGGTGTGCCTCTGATGGAGATATTGGACGATCTGAAAGAAGGCGTAGAAAGTGATGGCGCCAAACAGATGCTCGCGAATATTTATGAATCGATGGTAGGGGGGAAAACATTTTCTGAATCTCTTAAAATTTACCCAAAAGAGTTCGGTGACGTTTATATTTCGTTGGTCTCTGTGGGAGAGAGAACCGGCAAGTTAGACACGGTTTTGAGGGACTTGGCCAATATGCTTAAGTGGGAAGACGAACTGATCTCAAAGGCAAAAAAAGTCATGGTTTATCCTGCCATTGTCGCAACCGTTGTGGTCTCTGTGGTAGTTTTAATGATGGTTTTTGTTGTGCCAGAACTGTTGAGCTTCATCACCTCTATGGGCGGTGAACTTGGGTTTGCAACTGTGGCCTTGATTGCCACCTCTGGGTTTATGAAAAACTACATTATAGAGATTATTGTCCTGCCGATCATTGGAGTGCTTATCTATAGAGGCTGGCGAAAAAAATCGCCAGAATTTAAAAGGAGAACGGATCAAATGACGCTCAGACTTGGGATTATCGGCCCGGTGCTTTATAAGTTAAAGTTGGCACGCATTGCGAACGCTTTGGCCGTTATGTACGAGGCAGGCGTGAGTTTTCCAGAGAGTTTACGCATGGCGAGTATCCTTGCAGGCAATAAGTATTTAGAAGGCAATATCAATCAAGCGGTGCAGATGATTGAAGACGGCTCTGCGATTCACGAAGCGTTTGCAGAGGCCGAGGTTTTTCCGTCAATGGCCGTCAGAATGGTTAAAGTGGGTGAGGCCAGTAGCAGCATGACCAATGCGTTGAAAAACATCAGTTATTTTTATGACAGGGAGGCCAAAGAGCTCATTGATAAAATTGAACCCACCATTGAGCCCCTGTTAACGGTCATAATGGGGGTTGTGGTCGGATGGGTTATGTTGGCCGTGTTAGGGCCAATTTACGACACCATTACGCAGGTTCAGTAGTGATGAGAACGGTTTTTTATGTCACAGATGAAGCGTTAAGTTGTTACAGGCCTGGTCAAAATGAGTGCAGAGTTTTTTTGTGGCAAGAGAGTCAACGGATTAAGGCGTTTATCGCGACGCTCTCCTTAAAAACTCAAGTAGCCATTGTCATAGATCTTATGGATGAGGAGATCTCTTTTGAGTGGTTACCAGAGGTTTTTCCTTGGGAAAAATCGTCCATAACGCAACGACGGCAAGCACGGATTCATCGGAGTGATCTTGTCTTGGCGGAAGTACGCTGGATGCGGGCTAAGCGACAAGCTGCAGTGGGCGTAAAAAAAGGCGTTAAAGAAGGGTTATTGAGCACTTCGGTGGTCGAATCGTTGCAACTGAATACTATTTTAGAGTGGCTTGAAAAGGCTCAGTTACAACTTAAAGCCATTTACACTAAACCACTCTTGTTGCAAGCTTACTTAAACAGCCAGGTAAAAGCGCATTTTAATTTATCACGTCAAGCACTCAAAGCCCCATTATTATTGGTGACGAGGCAGACAAAAAGCCATTTCAGACAACTATTTTTCTATAAAGGGGAGTTGCGTTTAAGTCGATTAGTTGAGGTTGATAAATTTCGTTCAGCCAATGTTACCGAGTTAGAGAGTGCACTGTATCCTGAAGCGTGTTTGGCATTGGTGCATGAAATTCAACTTGTCCTAACTTATGTTAATACTCAGAAAATAGTCCCTTCTAAACATTCAATTGGTTTTATTTTTATCGATGATGTGACAGAGAGTTTAAAGAGCGTCTTAGAAAAAAGCTTGAAAGACGCTTTAGAAGATTCGCTGAACAAAGACGCCAGTGCATCTATAGAAAAACCGTTGGAAAAGACAATGGAAGACAGTAGAAAACAATTTCTTTTTAGAAAAGAGAAAACAAGAACCCCGTTATTTATCACCACTTCATTTCAGTCAATTTCCCCAAAGACGGGTTGGGCGTGTGAAGGTAAAACAGAGACATCGTTACACGCGATGGTTGATTTTATTACGAATTATTGGCCGAAAGGGTTTTACAGCACGCCTTATATTCAGAAGATAAGACGGTTCGGGCAAGTTCGAAAAGGTCTTATTACTGTTAACGCTCTGCTCTTTTTAGCGGGGCTTTATTTTTTGTTAACACTTGGCGTTAACAGTTTGGTGGGCTCACAAAAACAAATCCTGTTAGACGCCAAGGTGGCTCAACATCAGGTGGAAATAAAACGCCTAGAGGCTTTGGTTCAAGGCCAGGGAAACGCCCTTTTTATGGAGGCCACCGTCGAGTTTACAAATTCCATTCTACAGCGTCAGGCCAAGGACATGGTCAATGTGGATGTCAAAAGGTTGAGCCGAGTAATTGCACGTCATCCAAATATACAGTTGTCAGAATTGCAGTGGAAAACGTTAAAAGAGTTTGACGGTCAGCAACACCAACTCTCATTATCGGCTTGGGTGTTTCCCTTTTATGGCGCTTATCAGGAGCCGGTTGCTTGGGTGGATGCATTTATTGAAGAGTTAAGCACCTTGGAAAGAGTGGAGTCGGTTACCTTGCAAAAAGCGCCCTTTAATAAGATGTCAGATCAAAACTTGGCGCTGGACGTTAAAGTAGGAGAGGTAAAAGCATTGCCATTTAGCTTACAGATTCGATTGAATCATGACACACCTTAGTCGCCTATTTTTAGATCCGATCGCCCAGCGTTTTTTAGCGCCTACTGTAATGGTGCTGCTCTTGTTAAGCGGTTTATCAGTGCTTAGTTGGTACGGGTACGCGACTGTGCAAAATGCTTTAGAGATGCAAGAAACGCCCGCCATTAAACGATTGAGTGTTCAGAAAGCCCAACTGCATTCCTTGCAACGACAGGCGACGTTGCATGGCCAGTATGACGACTTATACAAGCGAATGATTGAAAAAAGGTTGATTCAAAAACAAGATAGAGTTTTTTGGGCAGATTCTTTGACGCGATTAGCGGACGACTATTTGATTCCAGAGCTCACCTTTACTTTTTCGTCCAATCAACCGTTAAACAGTGGGCACTTCTCTTCGATTCAAGTGGCCAAAGATCTCTTCTTTTTCAGTCGAGTGGAATTGAATATGGCGCTGCAGCATGAAGGAGATCTGTTTAGGGTACTTACAGCCATTCAGCAGGAGATATCTCCTCTATATTTGGTTGAAAGTTGTAAGCTAAAACTCAAGAAGTCAGGCCACAAGGTCAATGCTAATTTTAACCTTTTACAAGGCAATGTCTCAGCATCGTGTTCACTGATTGTGTTCAGTGTTCATACTGAGAGAACTGAGAAAAAGTAGGGATAGGCGTTATTAAAATGAACCAGCTCATCGAGAAGCGCAGTCGGGGCAGTGACCGAGTAAGTACAGAGTTTATCCGTCGTTATTTAATGCTTTTTTTGGCTAGCATCATCCTGCTGTTGGCGTGCAACTTGGTTTGTGCAGCAACGATAGATAAGCCATCGACGGTTCGAACCGCTGATGAGTCAAAGGCTGAATTTCAAACTCTTTTATTCTCAACCACAACACGCGACAAAATCGACAAGCAACGAGAAGCTTATCTGTACCCAGACAGTGAAAAAGGAACCGTTCAAGCTACATTGAAAGGGATTGAAAAAGATAGAGTAAAAACAAAAGTCGCACCACCATCTCCTCAAAGACTAACCGTAAATCAGCAAACTTCATCGCCTAAAGTAGAAGTTTCTGTGGTATTGATTCGACCCGACGGCACGACCTTGGTTCGTGAGAATGATCGGTACAGCTCCGCATCAAGCGACCGTGAAGTCACTGCAAACCCGCAGATTAAAACCGTTATCAACGAAGGCGCTCTCCCTTCCCACTAAGAAAACACTTTAAAATCGTTGACAGTCTTTTACTTTAAAGAGGTCAAACTCTAATGCGTAACTACTTCGTGATACTTTCGCATATCCTGCTTTGTTGTTCGCTCGTAGGGTTGCTCAATAGGCAGTGAAACAGAGCGATAAACGCCTAATAGATTCCCCGATCAATCAATAAACAGTAGAATAAACCCTTTAATCATTCCAGGTGCATAAGTTCGCATGGTCCCTAGTGAATTCAATCTTCCAGCCATTTTGACGTTGTTTATCATTGGTTCTATCTTTAGTTATTTGGCTTTTACGATCTTTAAATCCAAAAAAACCATCAAGTCGCTCTCGGATGAGGTGCAGTGGGGGCAGGAAGTTTCTATTCGAGCAGAGTATTCAATTGCACGTTTAACCGAGCTTGAGCAGGAAAAAATTGAACTTACCTCCCAACTGGCTGAGTGGCACTCACTTAAAGGGCACTCTGAAGAGTTGTTGCGTCAGATTCAAAGTCTACAAAGTCAGGCTATTGAACGGGAGCAACAACTGGAAACAGTACGAGAGAAACTGAGCCAAAGCAGTGCGAAATCTGCTGAACTTGCGATGGCGCTTGAGTTAGAAAAAAATGCTTCACATGAGAAACTTGCACTGCTAGAGTCGGCGAAAAACACGCTCAGCAATGAGTTTAAGGTGCTTGCAAATCAAATTTTTGACAGCAAGCAAGCGCAGTTTACACAGCAAAGTCAGTCGACGATGGATGCGATGTTAAAGCCAATGCAAGGCTCTCTAGAAGCGTTTAAATCTCGCATTGAATGCGTGCACAAAGAAGATCTAGAGGGGCGGGCGAGTTTGACCGAGCAGTTGCGGCAGCTGCATTCGCTGAACAATCAAATGAGTGAAGACGCCCATAATTTGACGCGGGCGCTCAAAGGCGACAGTAAAACTCAAGGCAACTGGGGCGAGCTTATTTTAGAGCGACTGTTGGAGCGTTCAGGCTTAACCGAAGGAGTTGAGTTTGATCGTGAAAAAAGTTTTACCGATCTGTCCGGCAAGCGCTTAAGGCCAGATGTGATTATTAACCTTCCCGATAATAAGCACATTGTCATCGACTCTAAAGTCTCGCTGTTGCAGTATGAAGCGGCGTTAAACTGTGACAGTGAATCCAAAAAAACCAGCGCCTTGAAACTTCATCTACAAAGTTTAAAAGGGCATATTGATGCCTTAGCCAATAAGCGTTATGAACATTTAGAACAACTGAATGCACCCGATTTTGTCCTAATGTTTATTCCCGTTGAAGGCGCATATTTAATGGCAATCGAAACCGATTCGTCCATTTTTGAAACGGCGTTTGAAAAACGGGTTGCAGTAGTGACGCCGACAACGTTGTTTACCACTTTGAAGACCATCGAGCAGTTGTGGCGCTATGAAAGACAGAGTGAGAACACGGTTAAACTCATAAAGCGCGCGGCGGAGGTGCATGATAAATTTGTCGGCTTTGTCGAGAGTTTTGAGCGCGTAGGCAAACAGCTGCAAACCGCGCAGCTCAGTTACGATCAAGCTAAAAAGCAGATGATTTCGGGCAACGGCAATTTAGTGCGCCAAGCTGAGATGCTAAAAGAGCTTGCGGGAAAAACGAAAAAAGAGATTCCAGCACACTTGTTAAACGATGCAGAAGGTCGAGCGGAGAGTTCGCTTCCCGAGTAACCAGGCTTGGTCGAAAAGAGGACGTTGTTTGAAGGTTTTCTTAAATAACCAGCGTCATACAGAGCCAGTTTTTTCGGTTTTTTATAGCATTTTGATAGCGAGTTTTTAGAGTAAATGGCAGCTCATTTGGATCTGTTGAGATAAAGCCGGCGTGTTCATAGAAGGACTTTAAATGCTCGTGCGGAAAAGCGTGGACTTTAAGTGGTTTAAGTGGAGTAGAGCCGTGCGAACCGGCGTGTGTATCAAAAGTGTTAAAACGCTCTTTTAGATCAGATTGCAGCCAATTTAGAAGCTTGGTGGCCAAGCGCTGTCCTCGAAAGTCGGGCGCTATAAAAAGTCCCCTGAGCCAATATTCATCGTTTCTGGATGAAGCTTCTTCGAGTCGGCTATTAGGGATATTGCTTGGCTCCAATTCCGAAGTCAACTCTGGAGCTAATAATGGAACCAAGCGGACCAAGCCAATCAGTGTTGCCTGAGCATGCACGGTGTAAATTAACTCATTCCGCGCTGCATTGTTCTCTTTATGCTGCTTTAAGAAATGTTTGATCTCGAAAAAGCCTGTGGGACTCGCAAGACCGAATTGAAACTGTTTGCTGTGAAACGTTTGAAGTATGAGTTCCATTTTTAATCACCGTACAGTCATAAATTGGTACCAATTAGTGTTAGAAAACCACTCAAAAAATTGTCCCCAGCCTAAAAGTTCCAGAGCTGTTTGTGCGACCTGCCAGCGCCCCATCAAGGTGTGTTTGTGCGGGTTGATAGCCAAAATAGACAACCAAATTGAGGTCGGTATTTTACAGCATCCGAGCGAGACTAAGCAGGTTAAAGGCACTGCGCGGATTGCAGAGCTTTCGCTTCAGCGTTCTCAGCTATGGGTTGGTGAACGGCTCGCGGATCTACCAGGCCTGGTCGAATGGCTTGGTTCGGGAGATTCAGTTTTTCTGCTCTACCCGTTAATTGAAGGTCAAACGCGCTCTGAGCGGGCTCAAGAAACCGGATTAGAAAGTGGTTTAGGCACTAAATTAGGAATTAAATTAGGAACCGAATCTAACGTCGATAAAAAAACCGATCAGGAGTCCGTTGCCGTTTGGAGTGCAGAGCGTATTCTTGCAAGCTGTGCGCAGGAACCAGATAAGTTTACACGATTAAAGGTCTTAATTTTGGATGGAACATGGCGAAAAACATTTAAAATGATGCAGGTAAATCCTGAACTGAAGGGGCTTAAACGGATTGAACTGGTGCCGGAAACCCCCTCACAATATGCCATTCGCAAACAGAAAAATGCCGACTCTTTGTCAACTGTAGAGGCGATCTACACGCTGCTCTCGCAGCTGGAAGGCGATACGCTCAAGTTTCAACCTTTGTTAACCGCGTTTGAGGGAATGCAACGCCAACAGTTGGCCTTTAGGCAGAACCGTTAACGGTTAACAGAACTTCTAAATAGGTTGGAGTTGGCACTGCAACCATCAAGCGTTAAGGAAGTTATGGATTCAGAGCTGAGCTTAACGAGGTTTTCCCTCTTCAAGTCGGTATAATTGTTTTTTAGTCGGGTTTATTCATCTAACGGACATCTAACGGACTTAGCCAACGCGGTCATAATGGTTACAATTTTTAATCTATTCAAAGAATTAGGAACGAATGTGTTCGAATCAAAATAAACGCCCACACCCTCAGAGACCTCG
>CAZVPH010000022.1:0-12128 GCA_964628125.1 uncultured Thiosulfatimonas sp.
GCGTAAATGTTTTTGCAAGTATTCTGACCAGGCCTGTTCTTTTAGCCACGCTAGATCACCGAGGACATTTTTAGAGCCTGGCAGAATCACGAGATCAGCAGGTGGGAGAGATTGATTGTGTTTTACCCACTCAAAATCAACTTGTGGATGCAAACTCAGCGGGTCTAAATCGGTGTGGTTGGAGATATTGGGCAATAAAGGCGCGATGACTTTTAAGCGCTTTTGTTGCGAAATGTTTCGCAAGTTTGTCTCTTGGTTGGTGGTTTTAATCGAATCTTCAGAGTCTAAGTGAAGGTCGTGTAGATAGGGTAAAACACCTAACACCGGTTTGCCAGTTTTGGCTTCTAACCAGTCTAGCCCATCTTGTAAAAGAGTGATATCACCTCGAAATTGGTTGATGACAAAGCCTTTGATTCGATTTTTTTCAGATTCTGACAGACAGGCTAAGGTGCCAATGATGTGTGCAAACACACCGCCACGGTCAATGTCAGCAATGAGTATGACGGGATAATTGACGGCTTCCGCAAAGCCCATATTGGCAATGTCGTTCGCACGCAGATTGACTTCGGCTGGCGAGCCAGCGCCTTCGACAAGCACGTAGGGGTAACGAGCTGAAAGAATTTGAAAAGAATCGAAAACCGCTTTTGCGGCCTTCGGTTTAAACTGTTGATATTCCATGGCGTTTAAATTACCAATGGGATGTCCTTGTAAAATCACCTGTACGCCGGTGTCGCTGTGTGGTTTCAGCAGTACCGGGTTAAGGTGAACCGAAAGCGGTACCTTCGCCGCCATGGCTTGCAACGCCTGAGCGCGACCAATCTCACCGCCATCTTCGGTCACCGCACTGTTAGGCGCCATGTTTTGGGGTTTAAAGGGAGCAACCGAAAGCCCACGGCGATACAGTACTCGACATAAGCCGGCCACCAACGTGGTTTTGCCGGCATCAGAGGTGCAACCTTGAACCATTAAGCCGTGAGAAGAAATTGTTTGCACAGCGTGTTACAGTTGTCCACGAAGACCAATAAAGAATTGACGGCCTCCCGTGCTGTAAACGAAGTTGGCTTTTGTTTTCGTCGCGTTTGATACGTTTTCAACATAGGCCTCGTCAAACAGGTTGACGACTTTGCCGTAAATAGTCAGGTGTTTATTGAAGGCATAGTCGGCTTTAAAATCGCTGACAAAGTAGTTACCAATGTCTATTTTATATGGAGTGTTGGGTGAGATGTCATTGCCATAGGTTGTGGCGAATTCCTCGCCGACATATCGTGTTTCCAGCCCTAGATGCATGTTTTTAAAACCATAGTAGTCCAGTGCAACAGAGCCTTGCTGATTAGGGCGGTAGGCCAATGTTTTTCCATCCGCATCTTCTGCCTCTAACCAGGTGTAGTTAAGGCCAATATCCGTTTTTATTGAATCCAGCGACAGGCGGTAGGAACTTTCAACCCCTTGGGTTAAGATTTTTTGATTGGCATTTTTGTAGTAATAATCGAAGGACGGAGGGGGCAGAGGCACGAATTCAATTAAGTCGGTAATCTCACTCTTAAAATAAGTGATTTCTAGGCCGTATGCCCCCAATGTTAAGTCATAGCTCTCTGACTTTTCTGGCGTTAAGGGTGTTGGATTGTTGGTTGCCAGCTGTGACAGGGTGGGGGCGTTATATGCCGTGCCGATATTAGCGCTGACGAAAATATCTTGGGTGAACTGGTTTTTTAAACCAATTTTGCCCGTGGTGGCATTTTTAAATTTATCAAATTCATCGTAACGTATTGATTCTGTAAGAAGAAGCGTATCTGTTAAATAGTTGGTATTTGTCAGGGCGACGCCTAAGTTATTGAATCGATCGGCCGGTAAATAGGTGGTTTTACCGAGATATTCCTTATGGTTTATGGCGACCTGTACGTGATCCTGAGCTCGATAATTTAGGCCGAACTGTGCGCCCAACTCATTAATGGTGCCGTGATACTCGCTGAAGTAAGAGGGGTTGAACCGGTTCAGCGTATTTTCACTTAAATAGAGACGACTGTTCCACTGTCCATTGTTGTAAAGGTACTGAATTTGTCGCGTGACTTGATCGTAAGTGCTGGTTGGAGTGGTCGTATCAGGGTTAGTGGCATCGTCAAATGAGTTGTCGCCATGAGAGGTTTTTATTAACGTTTCTATTCTGTGGTTGGGCGCAGGATTAATGCCCATTTTGAACAGCAGATCGCTTTGACGATAGGGGTCAGCCTCAAAGTCGTCGTGAGATCGGTTGGCCGCGCGAACGGCCGAAAAACCATCGGTATTGAGCTGGCTAAGGCTGAACAGAAAGTCAAACTGTTCGTTACCTGCGCCTAGGTGAGTGCTAATTTTTTTGGTGTTATTCGAGCCTAACTCAACATTAACGCTGGCTTGTTGCCCGCCTTTTTTAGTGATGATGTTGATGACGCCCGCGCTCGCATTTGCGCCCCAAACACCGGATTGTGGACCTTTTATGATCTCAATACGCTCTACACTGGCGAGTTGGATGGATTCTAGGTTCGCACCTCCCAGTCCAGAAGGGTCGGTTAAGTCGATACCGTCTATAAGAATTAGAACGTTTTTGCTGTCAAAACCGCGCATAAAAATAGAGGTTGCCTTCCCTAAACCACCAGAGCCCTTAACGCTGATGCCTGGAACGGTTTTCAACGCATCGGTAAGTGTCTGGTATTGCTTTTCTTCAATCTGTTCTTTGGTGATAATCTGCACATTAGAGGTGACAGAGTGAAGGGCTTGTTCGGTGTTATTAACTGTAACCATAACGGGGTCTAACGTTGTATTGGCTAAAACCGAGGGGCTAGCGAGCGCGGCTAAAATTGCCAGGGAGAGTGTTGAGCGTTTCATGATTTTCCTTCGTAATGGAGTACAGAGTTAAGTACGTTACAAAGGCAAGACGGGCTTGAGGTGTTTTGTGTTTTACAACGACACTCAAGCAAAGATAAGATTTGAGGTTTATCTTCCGTATTACCCACCGTAATCGGTTGTGAGTGGGCGTCTTAAAAAAGAAACACGCACTCAAACATTTCAGGCCGGTATCCGGGCTTAAGAGCAATTCACAAACGCCTTCTCAGAACACAGTTCCAATGGCTTTCTTGTTTGATTTTCTCTATCACCGTTGCGGGGGCAGCGTTGGATTTAAAACAATAATGGTTTTTTACCAAACTTCCCGTTTAACTTTGATTGCTTTTAAAGTAGAGGTTAGATTCTATTAAAAGGCTCAAAGCACCTGAAAGGCGAAGATTCTACTGAGTTGGCTGGAAATGGCAAGGATTATCTGTATTTTGCTGGGTGGTAGGGTGGTAGATAGGCAGGTAGATGGGTAATGGTGGTGAATGCTATGAACCTGCTTGAAATTGGTTTGAATTGACTTGTTACGGAGCGGGGATTAGGAGTGACCAGGCCTGGTCAGTTTGGATGAGTTTCAAAGCGGCATCGATGGTAATGGGATTACTTGCGGTACGTTATTAAAAGCTTGAATGCGTAAACCCTCAATTAAATTGAAGTCTTTAATTGAGGGTGTTTTTGCCTGGTTTGTGCAAAAAGTCGCTGCACGCTGGGTGCGCTGCTTAGTTAAGCGAACTAGTTAAGCCCGCAATTTAAATGAAATTAAGCAAACTTAGGCAAGGTTCTTAGAAAGTCAAAATCAAACTTTAAGAAGTTATTTTTCTTTAACAGTTTAAAGAAGAAGTACATGGTTAACCACTGTAGGGCGATCATTGGGATCCACATCATAAAGTAAGTGGTGCTGCCGTGGCTGACGACTCCGCTGTGTACTAGGCCGATGGATAACCATAAAACCAACTGCACCTCTAACGCAAATCCAGGGCAAATCAATGCTAGGCTGCTGGGCTGACTTAGAGTTTGATTGGAGTCCGCAAAAAATCCTTTACGACGCATGGCGCTTAGCCCGAATAAACCGATTAAAACACTCACGCCAATGCCAATCGTAAATAACATAAGGTGATAGTCTGTGTCGCGTGCGGTTTCGAGTGCGTGCATGGCGCCAATATCTGCGCGGTAAGCACCGACGGCGAGCATGCCGATTACGGTAATCGGAATCAATAATGTCACGCTGTCTTTGGCGGTAATGCCATGTTGAAAGATGGATTTAAAACCGAGTACAAATTTTAGAATGGACAGTAAAACGGTTAAACCAAAAACAATATACCCCATAGAGCTACCAATTAACGCGATGGAAGGGATCTTTGAAAATCCGAGTGCACCAAAACCGACTCCAATCATACCAAAGGCAAAAATGGCCAGCATTTGTGAGAGGTTGGCATTCTGTACGAAATCCAATTCACCATCCACTAAACGCATAAAATAATGACCGAAAATTTTCAACGCTAAGATAAAGACGGCTAAAAAGTACACGCCAGCCACCATAAACAGCGGGTCGATCAGCTGTAAGGTGACACCGAGAACGGTAAACGAGTCAAACAGCCCAGGAATGAATAAAGCGCCTAATATAAAAAAGACGTTCATGGTCATCGCTAAGGTCAGAGGAATGGCCATGAGCTGCACTTCACGATTGCTATTGATTAAGTTTTGATAGTCGATGCTTTTTCGATAGACATTAAAGCCTTTAAACCAACGCGTCAGTAAAGTGAAGTGTAACGTCGCGGCGGCGATTACGCCCACAGAATAGAGTTGAATGAAAAGCGATAATGCGTCGGTTTTTCCAATGTAGTTTGCCATGAGTGTATTGAAGTCTATAAAAGCATTGCCAGGGTGAACGGTCATATAGTTGATGGCAAAAAAGAACGAGGCTGTCATTCCAGCAGCGCCCAGTGCCGCCAGGATGTGCAGGATTTCAAATTTATTGTTTTTCATGATATTAGCAAAGCCTTTTATTAAATGAGTTAATGCGGGTATCAGTATACTAATCGGTAAATAAATGTCAAACAATTACATTTAATAAAAAAGAGTGTTTGTATTGTTGAATTTTTGAGCGTGGGTTTTAGATGGAAAAAACGGTCGTTATCACGCGACAGGGTTGCGCAGAAACGCAGTTTAAAATGCATTGTGGGTTTTTTTAAGGAGCATGCTATTGAGGTGTAATGTTGTTTAATGTTGTGTGATGTTGTGTGATGTTGTGTGATGTTGTGTAGTGTGACGGATATTTGGAGCGGCAGGTGGGTTATGCTTGCGCTTCTCTCGTAAAAGAGACCAGGCCTGGTGGTTTTCTCTTAGACATTAAGCGCGTTTTTCTAAGATCAGGAGTTCGGATTTTAACTCTGCAAGACTTAAGTTTAACGCCGTGGCCGAGACTAATCTCTGTTGTAATTCACTCAGTTTGGTCAGGCTTTGCGGGCATTTTGATTGTGGTGTACACAGATTCAAAAGATCCTCTAATAAATGACCTAAAGCACGCTTTTCAATGGTTTGCAGTGCGGTTTGTTGTGGCGATGAGAGGTGACCAAAGTGCGAGGCGGCACCCAAGTCACTGAGTAAAATCTGCGCGGCATCATCCATTAATATATTGTGCGCGTAGAGATCACCATGGCAGAGTTGTTTGGCGTGCAAGTGCTGTAAAGCGTCTGTCACTTGGAGCATAATTTTAATAATTTGCGCTAAGGATAAATTCAAATCGTCTGCAAATTGGTCGCGGGTACAACTTTGCAGTGAAGGCGGTTGGCCAAGATTGCCGAAGCGCTTGGGAATTAACGACATAACCAAGCCCTTTTGCGCAATATTTGACATAAGGTTCTGCGTGCCACTTTGAACGACACTTTGTGCAATACAAGACGTTAAATTCTGCTTGATTTCTTGCAGTTTTTCGCCATTAACTTCAGCCAAAACTCGAACTAAATTTGCATGCGATCCTGCGGTAATGCAGGCTTTTAATTCGTCTTGGGGTAAGCCATCGCTGGTCACTTCACCTTTAAACAGCTTGACCGCCACTTGTCGCGTGGACGCTTCAAGCTGTTTGGCGTTTTCAGCCAGGGTGGCTTGATAAATCAATCCTGAAGCGCCTTGACCTAAGAGCGTGCTGAGTTGAAAGTCGTCTAAAGAGAGGGTGGGTAAAACGGTCGGCCGTGTCTCGTTTTCTCCCTCATTTTTAGGAGCGTTCCCACAAAGCGGATTACCCGAAAATGCCAACCAAGCCAGTTGAGGTAGCTTAAGCAACCAATCGGGCAGTTCGGTGAGCTGATTGGCGGAGAGTCGCACTAACTGTAGTTGGCTACAGCGCGCCATCGATTCGGGCAGTGTTTGCAGTTGATTGCCGGCTAACATCAGTTTTTTCAGGTGTTGTAAATCGCCTAAACTGTTAGGGAGATGCGTGAGTTTGTTGTCCGTCAAAATCAACCAACGGGTCTTTTTTGGGAGGGCGTTTTCGGCGACCGTGGCAATTTGGTTGGCTTTAAAGCCGATCATTTCCAAATTAGGGCAGGTGGCGAGTACTTCTGGCAGATGGTCAAAAGGGTTGTTGGAGGCAAAAAAAATTTTCAACTTATGCAACCGATTAAAATCGTCTGGTAGGGTGGTTAATCGGTTGTCGGAGAGGTCTAGAGCTTCTAAAGTGTCGGCCAAGTTGTAAAGTGCTTTAGGAAACTCCGTTAAACCTTCGGCAATTTTTACCCGAGTGGCGTGTTTCAGCTCACCGGCTTGGAGTTGGGCTAAGGTGTGCAAAATCGACTCCTAATCGTATGACGGCTTGAGCAGCTATTTTATGATGAACGGCAAACGCGGTAGAAAGCAGTAAAGAGCAGTAAAGACTTGTAATGAGCTCAATACGAGAGTGTTTTAAGAAGAGTGCCAAATAGGCTTATTTCTCGACAACTAAACGAATGAATTTACCTTTGAGTAAGGTGCTGTTATCCACCACTTTAAACCCGGTGGACTCTAGTAGATAAACCAGATCTTCGACATGATATCGGTTGTGTTCTAAAAAGAATTCAAAGGCTTTTTCTAAGGCGTCAACCGAGGTTTCATCCGCCCACAGTTGCTGGCGGCCATAGGCTTTATCAAATTGCGCCTGTAAGGGTTGACGAATCGGATCGATAATGCAGAAACGGCCGCCGGGTTTTAACCACTGGTAGGCGGCTTTAAACATTTTGATCGGTTGTGTCAGCTCATGCACCATATTATTGGCCATGACCATTGCCAAGCTGTTGTCGGCAATTGGCGCTTGCGGTAAATTTAAATCGTCCAGCAGGAGTTGACCATTTTGCGGTAGACGAACCGCATCGTTCACCATATAGAGGGCGGCATCGAGCCCCAGTACAGATGAGTCGGGATAGCGGTTGGCGCAGTCGCGTACAAACTGACCAATGCCTGCGCCTAAATCTAAGATGCCATCACCGGGTTGATAGTGACAGGCGACGATGTCGTCCCAAAATTGCCAAAAAGTTCGGTCATGTCGTGCGTCATAGCTGTTGGCAATCATCATGCTGGCTTGGAAGCCGTTGCCACCGTGATGTTTTAATAGTTGGGCTTGCGTTTTTTCAAGTTGAGAAGGCATATTTAAGAGCTTATGTAAGGATTTATGGAAGGTGGTGCCTTATGCAAAATAAGTATTAATTGTTCTTCTGAAGGCGGTGTTATCTGAATTAAAAGTGGGTCACTTTTAGAATTCATACTCCTCTTTGTAACTCGCAACTCCCTGGGATTTCAGGTAATTTAGCATGTTATTTAGTATGTTATTTAGTATGTCGATTTCTCCATATTTACTAAATGAGCGCGTCACAACATTTTCAAGTTGCGGTCTCAGCAGGGTAATCGACATTTAAAAGGAGTTTAGAGTAGTTTTATCAATATCGAGCAGGGCTCGAAGGAGTGTGTGAAATTTTGGATATGTTTTCGTTAAAGTTTCACTAAGGTTTAGCGTACCTCTTCATCAGACTCATACTCAATGCCGTGGTCAAAGTCATCTTCATACTCTTCTTCAAAATCAATGTCGTATTCAAAGTCATCTTCATCCAACAGTTGAGCTGTCTTAATTTTTGCAGGTTTCTGAGTGCGGACCCCTGGCTTGGCTAGAATCTCTAAATAAAAAGTGTCCAATTGTTCGGCTTCTGCTTTATCAATGCATTGGTTGATTTCAGCTAAATGAATCTCTTTACTCGACTCGACATCTTTACCAAATTTACAGGCGAAATCCCAAAAATCTACGCCGGTTGGCAGGGCGTGGTTGCGTTCTCTTTTTATATATTTTTTGACTTCACTTTTGATGGCATCCGCTAGACGGGCAGGCTTGATTTTATCGTGCGTGAGTTTGAATGTTTTTTTCATGGTGTTCTCTATGATTATGCAGGGTGTTTATTATAAAAGGATTATAAAGTATTTTTGTTTTCGGTACCGCAAGATTGTGAAGCGTGTGACGACGGATTTAGGTGGTTTTATTTAAGGTTTTTAATCGCCAGAAGGTTTCATAAACTTACCAGGCCTGGTAAGTGTATCGAACAGGCTCTACAAGCGCTTTTTAAATTATTTTTAATGTGCTTTGCTGTTCACTCGCTGCTGACTTAGTGACGGTAAATTGTCTCAATGAGGTGAAAGCCAAATTTGGTCTTTACCGGGCCGTGTACGGTTAAAACCGGCAGTTGAAACACAACATTGTCAAAGGCTTTGAGCATCTTACCAGGCGGGAACTCACCAAGCTGCCCGCCTTTTTTGGCAGAAGAACAGGTTGAGTATTGCTTGGCTAGACTTGCAAAATCAGCGCCTTGAGCCAGTCGTTTCTTAAGCGCGTCTGCTTGTTCTTTGGTTTTAACTAAAATATGTCGTGCACTCGCGGTTGCCATGGTTATGAATCACTCCCGATAGGCGGTTTTTAACTCATTATTATAACGCGACTGTTTTTAAATACACTACTGTCGGATCTGAATCTAAGGCGAAAAATGAATGTAAAAAACAAGAGCGACGCTATTTTACCCGAGAGTTGGCACGCCAGATAGGTGGCTTAAATTAACCAGAATTTAACCTACGAAGAGGTGCGTTAACGTAATCGTTTGTCTAAAGTGAGTTAATTAAGCAATAATGCATCCGAAAACTCGCAATAACGATTTTTACCGGTACGCTTTGCTTGATACATAGCGACATCCGACGCTTTCAACAAAGATTGACGATCAGCGGACTGTTGAGGGTAGTGCGCGATGCCTATGCTGCAACCAATTCGTAGGGTTTGATTATTAATGCAAAAAGGTTCTTTTAGCTTGTCGACAATGCCTTGTGCAATCTGCGTGGCAGGCACAAACGAGCAGGCCTGTTCGTAAAAAAAGACAAACTCATCACCGCCTAGGCGTGATAAGACAGCTTGTTTGGGAAGGAGTTTTCGAATCTCATTGCCTGCTTGCTTAAGCAGCAAGTCACCCACATCATGTCCAAAAGTGTCGTTGACGTGCTTGAAGTCGTCCAAATCTAAAAACATCAACGTGATTTTTTGGCCGGTCTCGATGACGGATTGCAGTTTACTGTACAGCTTATTACGATTTGGTAAGCCTGTTACGTTGTCGATATTGGCTTGGGTGTCTAAAATAGACTGAGTTTTCTTTAAGTCAGTAATGTCCGAGAGGATAAAGCTATATCGGATATTTTGTGACGTTTCGTGAAATATTTTTTGGATACTCGCTCGAGTTGCTAAGAGAATTTCCTCTTTTTCATTCGACAACGTTAACTCACCACGCCAGGCCCCTTTGGTTTCAATGGTGGCTAAAATGGAGTGGTCTTTTTCTGTTTGCAGCTGACTGAGCAGGCTTTTAAAGTCAGAACCTTGGAGTTCGGACGGTCGTTGTCGCAAAATGTTAGACAGGGCTTGATTGCAGCGGACGATGTTAAGCTCGGCGTCAAGCACCGCCATGCCTTCAAAAGCATGCTCAATAGTGATGGCATCCATTTCTAGATCATCCTCAATCCATTTTTGGGCGCTGACATCTAAGCGCAGCGCAAGCAGCTTTTCAACCCGGCCTTGTTGGTCAAAGAAAACTTGGCCTTTGTCGTGTACCCAAATGTAGTGGCCGTCTGCGTGTTGAATTCGATGAGTGCACTCAAAAAAAGGCTGCTGACCACTTAAAATCTCTAGGAAACGTTTCTGTAAACTGGACTTATCGCTGGGGTGAACACGCGCTTGTAGATCGTTTAAGCTATTTAAGAGACGATCCTTGGGCAAACCAATCATTTTCTTCCACTGAGGTGAAAAAACGGCCGTTTTGGAGTTTATGTGCCACTCCCAAAAGGCAAACTGTTCATTTTTGATAAAGGTCTGGATTTGGCTGTTTTCATTTTTGTGCTGACTTTTAAGAGTTTTTAACGCGAGTGTATGGGTTTGAACTTGTTGGGCAAGTTGCTCATTCAACTTTAAATTTAAACGTAAGTGAATCAATGACAGCAACCAAGTCAATACAAAAAAGACCGCGGCTAAAGACTCTGCGAAGAAAGGAAATGATTGGGTAAAAGGGTCTGAAAAATTGAACGGTGTGATACTGTAGGCGATTGAAAGCGCCAAGCCTAACCATAAGGCCAGGAATAAAATAGGGTGTGTTAATAAATCGATGCGAGGTCTCATGGCAAGCCAGTTTTGATTGACGGTAAAAAAGAAATTTATATTACCAGGTAGTAAAGATTAAAACACTTTTTAAAGAAAATTACGTAAGGAAGAGGTAGGTAATCTTAAATAAAATCAAAAGAGTAGAGTAGCGTCCAGGGATAAGTGAAGCAACATTGCGCTGGAATAGCGACTTGTCTAAAAGTTAGCGTTCAAACCTGTTGACGTTTTTTAATCCACAACAAATGATGGCCGTGCACTGTTTTAATCGGACCGATTAATGTCTCGAGCGGTTCATTAAAAATAGCCTGCTCTAATTCGGTCACGACAACCCCGGGTTTAGTAAGCCCTAAATCGCCACCGATTTTGGCAGAGGGACAGGTGGAATGAAGTCTTGCCTGCGTTTGAAAAGAGGCAAGGTCATGGATATCGGGCATCAATGCTTGACACTGTGCTTCGGTGGCTAACAGGATGTGATGGGCTTTCGCACGGGAGTTAGGATGAATCATGGCTGGTTCTTTTTTATGGAAGATAAAATCATTTTACCGTTTCCCATTTGGATTGGGGCGCATGGTTAAGAGGTTCTCAACTTGATGAATTGAGTAGCCTTGACCTAACGCATATTGCGCCAACTGCGTTGCACGCGTTTGTAACGTATTAGGTTGACTGCCGTTCTCAATGGCTTCTTCTAAACACGTTGACAGCATCTCCAGCGTATCACTTTCAATCTCGTCCGGATACAAGCCCTGGCTGGTCAAGCGTTGTAAATTCAGATCAAACCGCTCTAGGAGTTGACGCGCTTTTAACGCCTGTTTTATGTCGATGACGGTTTCATTCGGTTTCATACCGCTTCCTATAATGAATTGATGTAAACAAGAGCACCGTTGTCTTTGTTAAAAAAATTAGCTTCAGAACCCTTTATTTGGCTTATTGACTTCTAGTTCTAACGCCTTTTCTAACGTGAAGTCACTGTTATTTTGCAATCTTATAATTAGGCTGTCCAGAAACAAAAGCGATTTAACATATAAAAACAGTCTCTTTGAAGTTAATAGAGCAGATAGGCGACGAGTAGCAAAATGTTTGGAGCCGATAATCTCTCATCTTGACGCATGGTAATTAATGCTATAATTTCCGCTCTTTATTTTGACGGATAAGACGCCAATGCTAGTGAGGTTAGGCCTCATTTAAAGCGCACCGTTGATTCATTTCACACTGTATTTAATGTATTTTAATAGGTTTTCAAGCATGAGCAAAGTCGAAGTCGTTGAGCGTCCGGTTAATTTTATTCGCAATATCATCAATGAGGATCTGGCGAGCAAGAAGCACGACAGGGTGCACACCCGTTTTCCGCCAGAGCCAAATGGCTATCTACACATTGGCCACGCAAAATCTATTTGTTTAAACTTTGGATTGGCAGCAGATTACCAAGGCGAATGCAATTTACGCTTTGATGACACCAACCCAAGTAAAGAGGATATTGAGTACGTTGACTCCATTAAAAAAGATGTCACTTGGCTAGGGTTTGAGTGGACGGGCGAAGTGCGTTATTCGTCGAGCTACTTTGAACCGTTTTACGGGTACGCCTGCGAGTTGATTGAAAAAGGCTTGGCCTATGTCTGCTTCTTAA
>CAZVPH010000023.1:0-12054 GCA_964628125.1 uncultured Thiosulfatimonas sp.
GTTAAGGGGATCAACACCGGCGTCATCATCAGCGCCACCCCGGCAAATTTCTGCATCATCGCTGCGCGCTCAATCAATGCGGTTCGCTGTTTTAACTCGGGGTAGTCCTCTTTGTCTTGCAGTGCGTGACCCATCTCATGAGCCACCGTTGTAATGGCGGTGAGTGAGTTGGAGTGGGCATTGGCGGTTGAAATCCGCACCACTTTTTCGATTGGATCGTAGTGATCGCCACGATCAGTTTCCTCGATTCTCACACCGGATAACGCCAGTTTTTGCAGCAGATGTTCGGCGAATTGCATACCGTTGCCTGGAATGTCCGGGTGCGGTGTCCTGTGCTTATTCAGAATGTGTTTAGTCCAAAGACTGGGCAGGGTCGAGAGAACAAACAGTACAACAAAGCCGACGATTAAAATGCCCATCTAAAAGAGCTCCTTTTTTGAGGGGGGTGCCTATTATTGAGTGCTCACAAATCGGGTTAAGCGTGTTTTAATCCTGCCTGAATAGTAAGAGTATCGCGGCTGGTTTGCAAGCAGTAGACGTTAATCGTTGCCTTCACCTAGAAGCACTGTTTTAAACCATTCACTTGAACGTCCAGACGGTAATAAGGGGGTAAAAATTGACTGTCTGCAGGCGGTGTCGTTCAGTGGAGATCTCTTGCCAATATCAACGGCTTCACCGCTTAAGGTTGGCCACCACTGACGGCTAAAGTGTCTTCTTGAAAACAGTCTAGGGCGCTTAAGTAGCTTGCGTGTTCTAATGGCTTAGTCAGTATTGTCTGTGCTGCAAACTTGATCGACTCCGGTTTTAAGCAGCTGACCAGGGCGGTTGGGCTGGGAATGGCATCGTCTGCCATCGACCACTCCCCTTGCTGACCAGGCAGCAAGGGGGAAGCGTGATAGCGCCAGCCGGATTCAGTATAGAATCGTGTCAGAATCGTTTGCTCAAGCTTAGCCAGATCGGCTTTAAAACGTTTGTGTGAAGCTGTTTGTGGGTTGGCAGGGTCTGAGGAGTCGACAAGAATAGTTTTTGTCTGTTGATGCCACACTTTGAGTGCTTGATAAATAAACGCGTAATCTTGAAGATTCGCCTCACCCATCTTAACGCCCTCTTGAGACAGGGCGCGTGCGGGTCGTTTTTGTAAAATGTGTGCGTTTAACACCTTCGCCAACTCATTGGCTTGCGCAAGGATGTTTGGGTCTTGTGTGACCGCATAGGCACGACTGAGGGCGGATAAAATCAAGCCGTTCCAGCCTAAGATGCTTTTGCTGTCGACGGCAATTTGCAGCGGGGCAGCTTGCAACTTAACGCGAATTTTTGGCCAGAGTTCGCTGTTGTCTGTCTCGTTAAGCGGCGTAGGGTGCCAGCCGAGTGCGTCGTAGGGTGCCGGATTGTGCAGTGACCAGGCCTGGTCAATCTCGGCGAACTCTTGCGCAGAGAGTGTCTGCTTTAATCGGAGCTTGGTCCACAGATAATCACCGCCTTCAACGGCGTTTGCATCTATGGCGGATTGGCTGCCACGATAAAGTTTGGTGGTTGGGTTGTAGAGGTGATAGCGCAAATAATCCAGTGTGTCCAGAGCGGTCTGTAAATAGTCTGGGCGTGAAAAGCGAACACTGGCGCGCAGATAGACATCGGCCAAGAGTGCGCTGGTGTAGGCCATTTTTTCAAAATGTGGCGTCTGCCATTCGGGGTCAATGGTATAGCGATAAAAGCCACCGTGAATGTGGTCAAACAGGTGCTCGGACTGCATTTGATCCAAGGTCAATAACAGCCACTCTTCGATGTCGTTGGGCAAGGTTTCGCTCTGTAAAAGCGCTTGCAGCAGGGGGGCTTGCGGAAACTTATTGGCACTGCTTTTTAACCCACCGCTAAAATCGTCTTTGGCGCGTTCAAGCTTTTGCAATAAAACCTTCGAAAACTGGGTGCTGTCAATCGACGTCGCGACCGGTCTGTCTATTGAAATATCTGCGGCTTGTTGGGCTAAAGCACGGATCTTCATGGCCTGAGTTGACCAAAATTGGACGATGCGTTGCAGGGTATTGTTAAGTTCCGCGTTGGGCAGATAGATAAAGGCGGCAAACGGCAATCCCTCTGGCGTTAGGATTACGTGTTGTGGCCAGCCGGCTTGCCCCGTGGTCTGTCTGGCAAACTCTATGAGTACCTTATCCAGTTCGGGGTTGAGTTCACGATCAATTTTGACATTAATAAAGTGTTGGTTGAGATAGGTGGCGGTCTGTAGATCGTGGTAGTTTTCACGTTGCATCACATGGCACCAGTGACAGGCGAAGTAACCGCTTGAGATCAAGAGAGGTTTATTTTCTGTTTGGGCCCTTTCTAAGGCAGCGGCGTCCCAGTTGACCCATTGAACCGGGTCTTGACCGTGCATCGCCAAATAAGGGCTAAGGTGTTGGTCGAGTTGGTTGACAGGCGGTGGTGAAACTGCAAGGGTTGAAACTGCAGGGCTGTTGGCGCTCGCGGCGAGTGGCATCAACGCCTGCAGGAATAATAGGGTGAGCAAAAATAGTGTAAGAAAGCTCTTAGGTCTTGTCGACGGTGTTAAAGGTTTTTTGGGATATTTTATAAATGGAATGCGACTTCTACGCATAATAGGGGTTCGCAAAGATTGAAGCAGACTGCTCAAGCAGTTTGCTGGCTTTTGGCGGGTGAGGGCTGTTTGGTAATCGACCAGGCCTGGTCGATTCTGAGGATTAGTGTTTTGCATTGCGTTACCAGGCCTGGCAACCCAGGCTTATTTTTTATCGTCGGCGGAACCGTTGTTATTGCTGACCGTATCGGTTGTGGTTGCAGTTGTGGTTTCAGATTCAGTCGCAACTTCTGTTTCAGCTTTCTTTTTTGCTTCTTGCGACTTCAAGTACTCTTTGTCCAGAATACTCATCTCTGATTCAACTTTATCAAACTCGGCATCCCAGTCGATGTCATCATCGACCTGATCCGCATAACGATTGTCAAAATCGTATTCAGGCGGTGGATTCGCTTCCCCATCTTTTTTCTGACTGGCTGATGCTGATGATGAAGAAACGGTGGAGTTTGCAGACGAGCTACCAGGGCCGCTTGGCCCACCTGAATCGTTTGGATTTGTTGGATCGCTCGGGTCGTCAGGATTGGCGTCCTTGTTTTGTTGGCGACGTTTCACTACGTAGGCCCCAACCAGCAGGCCGACTTCAAACAGTAACCACATGGGCACGGCGAGTAAGGTTTGTGAAATGATGTCAGGTGGGGTAAGCAACATCCCGATGACAAAAGCACCAACCACAATATAGGGGCGTGAATGGCTGAGTTTTTTGGCGGTGGTCATGCCGGTGATAATCAGCAAAACCGTGATAATTGGCACTTCAAACGCCATGCCGAATGCGAAGAACATTTTAATGACAAAGTCGAGGTAGAGGGTAATGTCGGTGGCAATCGTCACCCCTTCTGGTGCGCTTTGTGACAGGAAGCCAAATACCAACGGAAAGACTAAGTAATAAGCAAACAGACCGCCCGCGTAAAACAGGAAGGAGCTAAAGAAGAGAATCGGGGAGACCAACTGTTTTTCGTGCGAGTAAAGTGCCGGGGCGATAAAACGCCAAATTTGATACAACAAATAGGGCATCGCTAAATAGATGGCTAACACGAACGCTAACTTAAACGGGGTTAAGAAAGGCGAAGCAACCGCGGTGGCAATCATGCTGGTGCCGGCGGGTAAATAGCGGGTCAGAGGCTCTGCAATGTAGGTGTAAATATCATTTGCAAAGGGGAACAGACCGATGAACAAGACAATGATCACCAAGATCGAACGTGTCAAACTGGTCTTTAGGTCAAGTAAATGCTGAACCAAGCTCATTTCTTGGTCATTGGGTGGCATCGCTGTATTGCTCATGCTGGACGACTCATATAATAAGGCTTAGCTTTGTTTGCTGTCAGGAGTGGGTGCGTCCGTGGACGCTAGGGTATTCGTCTTAGTCTCGCTTTGAGTGTCAGGCACCGTCTGTGCAAGATCGGGCGCGGGCTCCGTTGCAACGACTGGCTCGGGCGTTTTACTTGGCGTAGTCTGAGGAGCGCTCTCTGTTGGCGTTTGGGGTGACTGAACCTTACCTGTGTTCGGCAGGGAAGGTGCGCGGTTGTACTGCCCTCCAGTTTCAGCTTCTACTGGGGGCGTTTCGCCACCAAAAGAGGGTCTTTGAAAATCCTCTAACTTGATATCAGCGCCATAATCTAAGCCACTTTGCAGCTCTTTTTGAATTTCAGAGATCTGTTTTTTTTGTTCATCCAAGTTCATGGACTGCTTGAAATCGTTAATGGTTTCTTGCATTTGACCATCTTCTTTAACACTGTTAATGAAACGACGCAATCGCCCCATTAAGCTGCCAAGTTTACGGGCGAGTTCAGGCATGCGTTCAGGCCCTATGACGAGAAGCGCGATGATTAAAACCACCATGATTTCAAGAAACCCAATATCAAACATATATTTACAGACCTAATGATAACGGAACAGCGAAATGACCGAATAACGAAACAGAAGCCTCTAAAGAAACTCTATATATTTAGAAGAGAGCCAAATGGAGCAGTCAAATTCTAACCAGATGACTTACCAAAGTTAAACGCCAAAGGTTAAAAGGGTTCAGTCGATTAACCTTTGCCGTGCAATTAAGCTTTGTCTTTTTTCTCTTCAGTTACTTTCTCTTCAGCCGCGACATCAAACACGTTATCGCCCTCTTTTTGCTCTAGTTTTTTGTCAGCTGAATCGTCGTCTTTTTTAGTCTCTTCTTCTTTGATGGCATTTTTAAAGCCTTTAATGGCACTGCCCAGGTCACCACCGACGTTTTTTAGACGTTTTGCGCCAAAAAGAACCAAGACGATTGCAAGAATAATTAATAACTGCCAAATACTGATGCCCATAGGGTTTTCTCCATTTTCTGTAACGGTGATTGGCATTTTACCAGTCCGTTTGTGCGTTAAATTTAAATTGGTGGTTTTTAAGTTTGCCAATCATATCAATTAGCCGATTAGGATGCACTAAAAATACCATGTCATCTCTGGCAGTGATTTTGTAACCCAAACTCAAGCCCACAACTGAATAGGTGAGCGAGTTGTCATTTGCCAGGTCTAAATCCGTTATCTGCTAGTTGCCTAACAGGTGGATGTGGATGTGGAAGACTTCTTGCCCACCCGATTCGCCGGTATTTATTTGAGTTTTAAACCCGTCAAGACCCTGCGTTTGAGCCAGTTGTGGCAAGAGTAAAATCATGTGCCCCATGCAATCTTTGTCTTCGGGTTTGAGGTCAAACAAGGTAGCGATTGGTTTTCTTGGGATGATGAGCAGGTGGACACGTGCTTGCGGATTGATGTCTTTAATGACGATACATTTATCATCTTCATAGACGATATCCGCCGGAAGTTCTTTGTCTATAATTTTACTAAATATACTTTTTTCTTCTATCATGATCTGCCTTTCTAACTAAATGGTTACCGAGTAATATTGCCGCACCAACCAGCCGTTGGCGCGGTAACTAACTGTTATTGTTCACGACTTGCTTTCTCGTCGTGACCTGAGAGTCCGAAGCGGCGTTGCAATTCGACAGTGATTTCTTCACTCGATAAATTTTGCGACGCTAATAATACCATGGTATGAAACCAGAGGTCGGCAATCTCGTAAACGAGGTGCTCTCTGTTTTCGGCACTTGGATTGTGCTCTAAATCTTTGGCCGCCATAATGGTTTCATTGGCTTCTTCGCCAATTTTCTTTAAGATTTTCTCAATGCCTTTGGCATATAAACTGGCCACGTAAGAGCTGTCTGGAGAGTCAGCTTTACGGGCGTTCAAGACAGTATCGAGCTGTTTTAGCACATCGCTCATAATCGAACCTCAATGCCTTCTGCTCTCATAGCTTGCTTGGCTTCTTCAATGGTGTGTTCGCCAAAGTGAAAGATGCTGGCTGCTAACACCGCTTCGGCGTGGCCTTCAAGAATGCCTTGCGCCAAATGCTCCAATTTGCCAACGCCGCCTGAAGCGATGACGGGAATGCGAATGCTGTCGGCAACGGCGCGCGTTAGCTCCAAATCAAAGCCGACTTTGGTGCCATCGCGGTCCATGCTGGTCAACAGGATTTCGCCCGCTCCGAGACTTTCCATGCGTTTTGCCCACTCAACCGCGTCTATACCGGTCTCTTTACGCCCGCCATGAGTAAAGATTTTCCATTGGTTTTTCTCGCCGTCGGCACTGGTTTTTTTGGCGTCAATCGCCACCACGATGCATTGCGAGCCAAAAGTGTCGGCCGCTTCTTTGACCAGGTCAGGGTTAAAAATAGCCGCGGAGTTGATGGCGACCTTGTCGGCGCCGGCGTTGAGCATGATGCGAATATCTTCGACCGAACGAATTCCTCCGCCAACGGTAAGTGGAATAAAGACTTGGCTGGCGACTTGTTCAACCATGTGGACCGTGGTGGCTCGGTTGTCGGTGGTGGCGGTGATGTCTAAAAAAGTGATCTCATCCGCGCCTTGTTCGTCGTAACGTTTGGCGACTTCAACAGGGTCGCCAGCGTCACGAATGTCTACAAACTGCACTCCTTTTACGACGCGACCGTTGTCGATGTCTAAACAAGGAATGATGCGTTTTGCTAGGCTCATGGAGTTTCCTAAAGTTGAATGAATATTTAACTGCTGTGTTTATTATATTATTTTGCACTCTATTCTGAATGGCTTGATTGAGTCAGCTAAACCAGCATGTTTGACCAGGCATGGTTGTTTTCAGGCTGTCTTTACAGGCGTTCAGATAGAGAGATAAGTGATCTCAAAGAAGAGTTCTACCCTTTAGTAAAGGGTGATAGCTTATCTGAAAGCGCTTGGCCTTCTTGGAAGTTTAAACTGCCTTCATAAATCGCACGCCCGGTGATGGCACCGGTTACACCATCGGCTTCAATGGTCGCAAGCGCGGTGATATCATCCAAATTAGTGATGCCACCTGAAGCAATGATGGGGATGGAGAGCGCTTTGGCTAGCGCTTGAGTCGCCTCAATATTGACCCCTTGCATCATGCCGTCACGACCGATGTCGGTGTAAATAATAGCTTCGACGCCGTCGTTTTCAAATTGACGTCCGAGTTCGGTCACTTCGTGGTCAGTCACCTCGGCCCAGCCGTTAATCGCGACCATGCCGTCCACCGCATCTAGTCCAACCATAATGTGTCCAGGAAACGCTTTACACGCTTCGGCGACAAATGCTGGGTTGTGCACCGCTTGTGTGCCGATAATGCAGTAGCTGACCCCTGCGGTTAAGTAGGCTTCAATGGTGGCTAAATCACGAATACCGCCACCGATCTGAATCGGCAGGTCAGGGTAAGCTTCACGAACTTGATAAACGGCTTTGCCATTGACTGGCTTGCCTTCAAACGCGCCGTTTAAATCAACCATGTGTAAACGGCGTGCGCCTTGGTTGACCCAGCGTTCAGCCATGGCAACGATGTCGTTAGAGAACACGGTTGCGACCTCCATAACCCCTTGTCTTAAGCGAACGCATTCACCATCTTTTAAGTCAATAGCTGGAATCAGTAGCATGCTGTAACCTTTTAATTTTTGTCAGCGACGGTTGACTCCGTGCTGGATTAAATATGTTGTTAAAACGTTACTTGAACGTTTAAATATGTAATAGATCTGTGTAAAGCTTGATTAAGCGCAGAGACCATGTTGTCCGCAAAAGCAGGTTTGGCTTGCTTATGTGCTCTGGTGGTTTTTACTGGCCGCGCCATTCTAAAAAATTTTTAAATAGTTGCAAGCCGTGCTCAGCGCTTTTTTCTGGATGAGCTTGAATCGCAAACACGTTTTTATGACTGAGGACCGAGGGGAATGTGATGCCGTGAGTGGTGGTGCCGGCAATCATCGCAGGGTCTTCTGGCTCAGTGTAGTAACTGTGTACAAAGTAAAAACGGCTCTCCTGTGGAATTTTTTGCCACAGAGCGTGCTCACGCGTCTGGTGGATTTGATTCCAGCCCATGTGTGGCACTTTTAACGATGAATTGTCTGCAAAATCAAACTGCTTGACCTTACCAGGAAGGACGTTTAAACAATCAATTCCTTGATTTTCATCGCTGTGGGTCATTAAAACTTGCAAGCCCATACAGATGCCCAAAAAAGGCTTCTCCTGGGCCGCTTTCTGAATGGAATGAATCATTCTGGTGTCGTGCAGTGCTTGCATACAGGCTTTAGCAGCGCCTTGGCCTGGAAAAATAACCGCATCCGCGGAGTCGACGTCTTCTGGAGTGTTGGTGACCAGGATTCGTACATTATCAGGCGCTGCGTATTCCGCAGCTTTCGCGACCGAACGCAAATTACCCATGCCGTAGTCAATCACCACCACCAGCTTTTGGTTCATTTACAAAACCCCTTTAGTGGACGGCATTTTACCTGCCATCCTCTCATCGGCGGTGAGTGCCATGCGCAATGCGCGACCAAAGGCTTTAAAGATGGTTTCCGCTTGATGATGCGAGTTGTGCCCACGCAAGCAGTCAATGTGCAAGGTTGCGTTGGCGTGGTTGACGAAACCTTGAAAAAATTCAAAGACCAATTCGGTCTCAAAATTACCAATGCGTTCGCGAGTAAAATCTGCATTAAAGACCAGGCCTGGTCGTCCAGATAGATCGATAACGACACGGGTAAGTGCTTCATCGAGTGGCACATACGCGTGGCCATAACGGGTAATACCCTTTTTATCGCCGATCGCTTTGTGGATCGCCTGACCAAAGCTGATGCCGACATCCTCGACCGTGTGGTGATCATCGATGTGTGTATCGCCATTGGCGTGGACATCGAGGTCAATCATGCCGTGGCGTGCAATCTGCTCCAGCATATGTTCAAAAAAAGGTACGCCGGTGTTGAACTTGGCTTCACCTTGGCCGTCTAGGTTAACGGGAATGGTAATTTGTGTTTCAAGCGTATCACGCTCGATGGTTGCGGTGCGCATAGTAATCCATCCTGTAATTAATTGAGTGGCGATATAATAACTGAAAAGTGGCTTTATTTATATGAGATTAGAAAGAAATGAAAATATGGAGTAGTCTGGAAAATTGGGTGACGAAGAGCGTTCTGAGTATGTGCTCTAAGTAAAAACACGACCCTGCGTCATTAGGTTAAGTATAAAGACGCGCGACTTAATAGAGTAAACGTTATAAGGGATATGAAGTATGTCCCCATAAAAATTTTTGCTATGCAATGGATTCCTTTTTCTGTGATAATTAACAAGTATTTAAAAAGAATGTTTATGTATTCAGTCGCTTTAGGGCTTTATTTGTTTAGGAACTCTTGCAACGTTCTTAGCAAGCGTGTTTCGTTTGAAAATAAAGTTTTTAAGGCGTTAGCTGTTTATTCGTAAGTCCAGCCATGTATAATCACGCGCTGAGCTGCTTACATTTATAAATTGGTTGAATTGAATAGATGAAAACAGAATGTTAAGACTAAAAGGGGGATCCAACTGATGGATACTACAGCAAGACCACAATACGACAATGGTGTGGTTAAGTATTTAACAGTAGGTGCAGTAGTTTTTTTGGTGCTAGGGACTTTGATGGGTACTTATGCAGCAGCAGAACTCGCGTGGCCTGCGTTAAATTTTGATATTGCGGAAATTACCTTTGCAAGATTACGGGTTGTTCATACGAATACCGTTATTTTCGCATTCGGTGGAATGACGCTTATGGCAACTGCTTTCTACACGGTTCAGAGAACCAACGGTGTCAGGATGTGGAGCAACGGAATGGCTTGGGTAACGGCGATTCTATTCACAATAGCACTTCTAGCAACGGTTATCACTATCGCTTTAGGGATGACGACAGCTAAGGAGTACCATGAGCAAGAGTGGCCGGTTGCGATTGTAATCGCTCTGGTATGGACACTTTATACGTTCAACTTTGTCATGACGATTGCGTCCCGTAATAAAGAAACTCATCCTAACGTTTACGTTTCGAACTGGTTCTTTTTAGGGATGATGATCACCATTACTTACCTGTACATTGTGAATGGCTTGTCCATTCCTGTGTCACTGTTCCGTTCCTACTCTATGTTTGGCGGTGTGCAAGATGCGATGATCCAGTGGTGGTGGGGGCATAATGCGGTTGGGTTCTTCCTAACAGCGGGCTTCTTAGCTATTATGTACTACTTCGTCCCTAAGCAAGCGCAACGTCCTATCTATTCATATCGCCTTTCGGTTATTCACTTCTGGGCGCTCATGTTTGGTTATGTATGGTTAGGTGCTCACCACTTGCAGTATACGGCTCTACCAGATTGGACAGGCTCTTTAGGCGCGGCGATCTCTTTAGCGATGATCATTCCTTCATGGGGTGGCGCACTGAACGGAATGCTGACCCTATCTGGGGCTTGGGATAGACTGCGTACAGACTATATTTTACGTTTCTTGATCATCTCTTTAGCGTTCTACGCGATGGCGACTTTCGAAGGTCCCGTTATGGCTGCGAAAACCGTTAACGCGCTTTCACACTACACGGACTGGACGGTTGGTCACGTACACGCCGGTGCATTAGGGTGGGTTGCGATGGTTTCTATCGGTGCGATCTATCACATGATTATGAAGATGTGGAAAACCGAAATGTACTCCATGCAGTTGATTAACTTCCACTTCTGGTTGGCAACAATTGGAACGGTCTTTTATATTGTCGCGATGTGGGTATCAGGCATTATGCAGGGACTTATGTGGAGAGCCTATGATGAGTATGGAACTTTAGCCTATACGTTCGCTGAGTCAGTGGCGGCAATGCATCCTTATTACGCCATGCGTGCATTTGGAGGGTTACTATTCTTCAGTGGTGCGGTCATCATGTTGTATAACGTTGTTATGACAATTCGTATGGCGAACGCAAAATCTACAGCGGCTGTTGAAGCACGTGCATAAGTAGGTTACATGAGGTTAGGGGCTCGTTATAGGTTAGCCCCTAAAAAGAATATTATGAGTTGAGGAGCACAAACTCATGTCAGATGAACAAAAACCAAAGAATCTCCAGGACAGTTTGGAGCGCAATATTTTTGCTTTATTTATTGCAACTGCGCTAACTGTCTCTATTGCTGGAATTGTCGAAATTGTACCCTTGTTTCACCTTAAGTCCGCAGTGGACTACACAGAGCAGACAGATAAGTACGGTAACGTAAAAAACGAAACTTTTCCTGAACTTGTTTGGGAGCGTACTTTTACAGAAGATGCTGATGGTAAATTAGTGTCGGAAAAAGCATTATATAAAGAAGATCGTAACGGCAAGTGGGTCGTTGCAGATTGGAAGCCAGGTGATGGGGTTCGTCCTTATACGCCATTGGAATTAGCAGGTCGAGATCTTTATTTGCGTGAAGGTTGTTATATTTGTCACTCTCAAATGATTCGTCCTTTCCGTGATGAGCGCGAGCGTTATGGACACTATTCACTTGCAACGGAGTCGATGTATGACCACCCAATGCAGTGGGGTTCAAAACGTACAGGGCCGGATTTGGCACGCCTAGGCGGTAAATACTCGGACGAATGGCATGTTATGCACATGCTGCGTCCACAGGACATGGTGCCTGAGTCTGTCATGCCTGCTTACCCTTGGTTAGCCGACAATCTTATTTCAAAAGACTTCTTCGGGACTGAGCGCGATATGCAGGTTCGTTTGCGCGTCATGCGCACATTAGGTGTGCCTTATACCGATGCAGAAATCGAAAATTCAAATAAAGCGATTGCTGGCTATACTGAAATGGATGCGATGATTGCCTACCTACAAGTATTAGGAACGATGGTTAAGCTGGATGACAGCAAAGTCTATCGTCAATAATTATGAGTTGGCTAACGGAGTATTTAAGTACTGATTGGGCGTCTATGACGACCCATGATTGGGTTGGACTGATCATAACGGTATTGGTGTTTTTAGGCATGCTCATTACGTTTTCGCTGGCCTTAAGGCCCAGTAAGCGTAAAGAGATGGAAGAGCAAAAATACAAAATTTTGAATGACGATTAATCGTTATTTTGAGGAGAGATAAATATGGCACATAAGAACCCATGGCCAGATGAAGGCAATACAGGTC
>CAZVPH010000024.1:0-11928 GCA_964628125.1 uncultured Thiosulfatimonas sp.
AACAGCCTTGTTTAGGGGCGTACTCTCTTTACGGCGTTCTATTAATTCGTTGTAATTAATTCGTTGTAACTTTAAATCTATTTTTCTGAACCGGCTCTAAAACAGCTCTGACTCTGTCTAAGACTTAGTTCTTAAACACTCAACTCTGCCACAACCGCTTGGCTAATGCGCTCCATCCGTGTGCTGCGCGAGCCTTTTACCAGCACATTGGCGTTTTGACTACTTTCTTCTTGTTGTTGCAGTAAGGTTAATAAAGCGTCAAGCAGTTGCGCATGCTCCTCAAAGTAATGCGCTTGTGCTCCAAAGTCAGTCGCCATCGGTTGGGTTGCGGTTCCGTAGGTCAATAAAACATCGACCCCTTTTTGCTGTGCGTAGCGCGCAATTTCTTGGTGGGCGCTCGCCTCGCTCCCGCCTAGCTCGCCCATAGCGCCCAAACAAAGAATGGCCAGGCCTGGTAGCGTGGTTAGGGCATCAATGGCGGCTTTGACCGATGCTGGATTTGCGTTATAACTGTCATCAATTAACCAGCCGGTACGAATTTTTTGTGATTGCAGTCGTCCCGGCACACCGCTAAAACTGACCAGGCCTGGTTGAATCTGTGACCAACTTAAACCCGCTGAAAGCGCCACAGCCACGCAGGCAGCAGCGTTGTGGGCATTATGCTGACCTAGTACTGGCATTTCAATTGTTTTTTGTTCTGCCAGTCCTTTAGGGGAGATCGACGCGGTTAAACAGAGATCAAAGCGAATCCCATTGCTACTCAACTGAGCACTCATCTGGTCACTCTTTTGAACACTGTTCACTTCTGTGTTTTCTACACCATTTGATCGGCTCGCTTTTAGATTCTCTTTTGAATTGGTTGCCGGAAGTATCCGAACCTCGGCTTGCGGGCAAGCCCCAAAACTGACCACTTTCTCTACCTTTAATTCGGCACAGATTTTCAACCACGCCTGGTAACCGGGAGAGTCACAATTTAAAACCGCCACACCTGTTTCACTTAATTCGGCGGACTGTTGATTCAATCCCTGGAAAATCTCGCCCTTGGTCTCAATCACCCCTTGTAAGCTGCCAAAACCCTCTAAGTGTGCGCCCGAAGCATTATTGATCAGTGCAATGTCTGGTTGCGCCAAGTGGGTAAGATACGCGATCTCTTGCGGGTGATTCGCACCCATTTCAATAATGGCATAGCGGTCCTCAGGACGGAGTTTCAGCAGGGTTTGTGGCACACCGTAGTCGTTGTTTAAGTTACCCTCCGTCGCCAAGGTCTGCCCCACCTGTTGAAACAGATTGAGCAGCAAGGTTTTAGTGGTAGTTTTACCGTTACTGCCGGTAATGGCGATCAGCTTTTTTAAAGGCATTTGTAAGCGATGCCACTTGGCAAACTGACCGTAGGCCACGCGCGTATCGGGAACCAACACGCCCGGCACAATCAAAGGGTCACTGCTCGACAGTTCAGAGAGTAGAATTGCTGCCGCTCCCTGCTGTATCGCTTGTTTGATAAAATGATGGCCGTCAAAATTCTCACCTTTCAGCGCAATGTATAGCGCGCCGGCTTTCAAGGTGCGCGTATCGGTGCTAATACTGCTAAAACGGATGGATTCACTCTCTCCCAGCACACCAATAAACTCTCCATCAACACTTTCGCGCAAGTCGGTTAATTGCCACTCAAACGGAGCCTCACAGTCGCCTATTTTTTCACTGCTCAATTTTTCCGTCATAGCCTGCTCTCCCTGTAAAAAATTGGATGAGCCTAAGCTCGTGTTAGACAGGCCGATTTGTTTCTGCAACACTTCAAGCAAAAGTTCTGGCGATAAGTCTGCCAATAGATTCCGCTCCTCCTCGGATTCAGTGTTGGCGGATTGGGAGGCAAACCAGGCTTGTACAATTTGTTGATCGCAAAAATCTGTTTTGACGCCTTGAATGTCTTGATAACGTTCATGGCCCTTACCCGCAATGACCACAATGTCTTCAGGTTGTGCGTTCATCAACACCTGCTCAATCGCCAACTGACGATCGGCTTGTTGCAGAACTCGTTCTGGCTGCTTAAACCCTCTTAAAATTTGCGCTCTGATCTGCTGAGGGTTTTCAAAGCGAGGGTTATCATCCGTCAGCATCACCTTGTCGGCAATCCGCTCGGCCACCTCGGCCATTAAAGGGCGCTTGCCTTGATCACGATCGCCGCCGCAACCAAACACCAGCCATAAACGCCCTGTGCGTTCAGGGTACTCACGGCTGCCAAACTCTTTAAAACCACCAGGCCTGGTGGTTCCTGTAAATTTGACGGGTTTTTTTAGTGCACTTACATTTAATTGAAGGTTCGCATCGCTTTGCTTACCTTCACCGATTAAGTGTTGTTTTACCGCAAGCAACACTTGCTCTAGCGCGTCGGCGGTGTGTGCAAAATCGACAATCACCGTTGGCGATGGGTGCACGCGCTGCATCCGTCCCTCAACCGATTCCAGCTCTGCCAACAGCGGTTGCAAACTCTGAAAACAGTCTAAATCAATGCTGGAGTCAGTATGTTTTGAAGGGTTTTCCGCATCCTTGGCCTCTAACACCAACAAAACAATTGAACAAGCACAGAGGACGTTTTCGACATTGAAACGACCCAGCAAAGACACTTCTACTTCTACGTCTAAAACAGACTCTAATAATGGTGCTGATAATGACCCTGAAACCGTTTCTGACAGGGAACCTTGAACCCGTAAAGTTAACTGCAGGCCATTTGGCAACAAACTCAGTTGGGTACACTGCAGTTTTGCGAGACTGTCGAGATTATGAATTTCATGATTTTTATGTGTTATTGAATGCTTTTTTGAATGACCCTCGGACCCAACATCTGACATGGCGTAACCAAACATCGATGTTAAACGGCCTGAAGCCGCCAGCTGCTGTCCAATCGGGTCGTTTAAATTAAGCACTTGATGGTGGGACTTAATGTCGGTAAATAATATTTGTTTGGCAGCTTGATAGTGGGCGACCGTGCCATGAAAGTCTAGATGATCACGTGTTACCTGAGTTAACGCAACCACCTCAAACTCGACCTGATCAATTCGACCAAGCGTTAAGGCATGTGACGAGACTTCCATCACCACACAGTCCGCGCCCAGGGCGATAAACTCAGCCAACAGTCGATGCACAGTGACCACATCTGGCGTGGTATTTTGAGTGCCGCGCAAGGCGCCTAACAGGCCGTTGCCTAAGGTACCAATAAGCGCCACGGTTTGATTCAGCCCCGCCAAAAGCTGTGCGGTGTAAAATGCCGTGGAGGTTTTGCCGTTGGTGCCGGTAATACCGATCACCTTAATGCGCTGGCTCGGCTGATTGTAAAACCAGTGAGCTATGGCTGCGAGGAGTCCGCTTGACTTTTCTGAGAGTTCTTCCAGTATCCAGACGGTGCAGTGTGTGTCGTGATTGTGCGCTTTATCAGTATTATGCGCGTCGAGAATAGCTTGTTCTGACGGATTCAAAGCTCTGTCAGAAATGACCAGGCCTGGTTGTTTCTGCAAAACCACGGCTAAAAAATCCAAGCCATGATGCCGCTCGCCTTGCAACGCAATAAAGCCGTCATCGAACGAAACGTGCCGTGAATCTAAGGAGAGTTGATGGATAACTCTTTCTGAATTCTCTTTAACATCCTCTACAAAACTCAAGCTTGCAACCTGCTTGCTGTGTAAAAATTCACGAATTTGGCCGACCGTTTTTGAACCGCTTTTTTTAACTGTGTTGTAAGGGGCATGAATTGCGGCCATCACTGCTCTCCACTTTCAATATTCTTAACGTTTCTTAGCCTTATCTCATCGGCGTCAGCCAACTTATCGGGCGCAACATTTCTTAGACGTAACGCTTCTTGCATCACCTCTTTAAAAACAGGCGCGGCCACTAAGCCACCGTAGTAAACGCCACGACTGGGTTCATTGACCGAAATCGCCATAATAAACTCAGGATTGGAGACAGGCACCAAACCGGTGAACAATGTGGTGTAGGTGTTCTCTTCGTAACCGCCTTTTTTAGTTTTGTGCACGGTCCCAGTTTTACCGGCCACTCGATAGCCTTCTATCTGCGCTTGGGTGGCGGTCCCACCTTTTGCAACGGCCGCTTCCATCATCAACAGCATTTCCTGCGCAATCTCAGGTTTTATTAACGGTTCGCCTTCGGGTGGTTGCTGGAGTTTAATCACACTTAAGGGCAGCATCCTCCCTTTGTTGGTAAACAGTAGGTAGGAGTGCGCCAGATTTAAAAGATTGATATTAAAGCTGTAACCATAAGAGCTGGACGCTTGATCGAGGTCTCGCCAGTCGGCGGCTGGTTTTAAATATCCCATCGCTTCGCCGGGTAAAAACAGCCCGCTGTCTCGGCCAAAACCGAGCTCCGTCCAAAAACGGTGTTGTTGCTCCGGCGTGAGTTTAAGCGCTACTTTTGAAACACCAACGTTACTGGACTTTTGAATAATCCCTAACGGCGTGAGCACGCCATGATTACTGGTGTCACTGATACGTTTACCTTGCAGTCGAAAAGAACCTGGGGAGGTATCAATTTCAGTCTCTAAATCAATCAGTCCTAAATCCAGTGCTTTGGCAACGATAAACGGTTTAACCGTTGAGCCCGGTTCTAACAGGTCCGTAACCACCCGATTACGCACCGCCGCGCCTCGACGTTGAATTGAATCATTGGGGTTGTAACCCGGCATGCTCACCATCGACAAAATCTCGCCGGTTTTGGCGTCTAAAATAACCGAGCTGGCCGAGGTCGCTTGGTGCTTAATCATCACCTCTTTTAAGGCGCGGTATGCAAAATATTGAATGTTTTGATCAATGCTCAAGGTAATCGACTTACCAGGCTTGGAGGCAACAATGTCTTTGACAAAGTCGACCACATGACCTGCCCGGTCTTTCACCACCTGCTTTTTGCCCGGCGTGCCTTGCAACCAATCATTGTAAGCGAGCTCAACCCCTTCTAATCCTTGGTCGTCGATATTGGTAAACCCGACCAAGTGCGCGTTGCTTTCGCCCGATGGGTAATAGCGTTTGTACTCCTCCTGAATATAAACACCCGTTAAATTCATCGCCTCTATTTTCTCGGCGAGATCTGGCACCATCGAACGCTTGAGGTACATAAAACGTCGCTTCGAATTGGCGCGTATTTTCTGCGCCACCTCTCGCGTATTGGTTTCTAGAACTTGAGCCAAACGTGCGTAACTGTAGCGATAGCGATCAATTAAGCGTTTATCGACCCAGATGGAGGGCAACAGTTTGTCCACTTGGACAATGCGCCCATCACGTTCGAAGCTGATCTCTTCATATTTAGTGTAGGTTCCTGGCAGTTGTAACTCGGCGATTTTATCAATCACATCCGGGTCACTCACCTGTTGAATAAAGCTCAAGCGTTTGTGTGTATTGGCACGAATGTATTGATTTAATTGTGTGTCGGTAATGTTCAACAAGGATAGGAACTTAAGATACTTTTGCTCGTGGCTCACCATCTCTTTAGGATCCACCCAAACCGCAGCCATAGGCGTGCTTAAGGCTAATAAGCCTCCGTTACGATCGAAAATCTCACCACGAGACGCAGGGATTTCGAGCGTGCGAATTTGACGCTTGCTGCCTTCAGACTTCAGGAAATCTGTTTCAATGATTTGAATATAAAACGCGCGTCCAATAATCGCCATAAAGCCCAAAAATATCAGAAAGAAAACCACTCTCTCTCTGCTGATTTTAACAGGGCTATTCATGGCCATTCTCTACAGGACCCGCCACTTCAGGCAGGAGATAGAGCGTTTGATAATTGGATTTATTTGAGGTCATTTTAAGTTGAGTACGCGCCACCTGCTCAACCCTTGCGGGTGAGGTCAGGTAGTTTTTTTCCAGCTGTAGGCGCCCCCACTCCTCCTGTGCACTTAGAGCCTCTTTTAAGGAAACGTAATACTGATTTTCTAGGGAGCGAATCTCATGCTGGACGCGCACGATCCCCACCAAACTTGCCAGGACAAGTGCGAGGAGAACAAACAGAAAAAGCCCGCGCCACTTAAACGTATTTAAGTGGGCAGGCCTGGGGAATCTACTGAACATTTAAACAAATACTCAACATGGCTCGGGGAGGTTCAAAATAGAGGGGGAACCTCTCCGTAGACCGGATTGCTCTTGGGTTAAAAGTTGGCTTAAAGTTGACAAGGGTTACCCACTCTTAACCATAAGATTAATCGGCTTGCCGACGTAGGAAGGCAGGAATATCTAAATAGCTAGAATTAGACATTGTGCCAACAGGACCACCATTCACGACCATTTTAGGACGCACCACTTCTGGTTCTGCTGGAATCAGCTCTTCCTGTTTCATTTCAGCTGCGGGTTTTGCAAGTGGCGGCTCTGGCGGCGCTTGACGTTTTGCTTGTGCTTCAACGCTCTCAGTCTGCTCTACTTTGTTGGCTTGCACCGCTTGTAGATTTGGCTTCACCAACTCAGGTTTTCCCGATACATTCTCTGTCAGTCCCGTTGCCACGACCGTCACTCGAATCTCGTCGGTCATGCTTTCGTCGATTGATGTTCCGATAATGACACGTGCGTCCGGCGCTGCGACGGTATCAATAACATCCCCTACCTCGTTAAACTCACCCAAGGTGAAGTCTAAACCACTGGTAATGTTTACCAATAATCCACGTGCGCCTGAGACGCAGATGTCTTCAAGCAGTGGATTGGCAATAGCTTTTTGCGCGGCTTTAATCGCGCGCTCATCACCCGTCGCATGGCCAACACCCATCATCGCCATCCCACGTTCACCCATGACGGTGCGTAGATCCTCGAAATCGACGTTGATCATTCCTGGACGAGTGACCAGTTCAGAAATCCCTTGAACAGCACCATGCAATACTTCGTTTGCGTAATCAAATGCTTTCGCCAACACGAAATCACGGCCTAGGACTTTTAACAATTTGTCATTCGGTACCGTAATCAAAGAATCGACGTGCTGCGCTAACTCTTCAATTCCAGCGTCAGCCGTTTTATTACGACGCTCAAAGCTGAATGGCTTACTCACCACGCCGACCGTTAAAATACCCATTTCACGCGCAGCTTGAGCAACCACCGGTGCAGAGCCTGTACCGGTACCGCCGCCCATTCCAGCGGTGATAAAGACCATGTCCGTGCCTTTTAACTGCTCTTTAATTTTCTCAATGTCTTCTTTGGCCGCTTGGCGTCCGCGCTCAGGATCGGCGCCAGCACCTAAGCCACCGGCTCCAATCTGAATACAGGTTTTAACGGATGAATTCGCCAGGGCTTGAGCATCGGTATTTGCACAGATAAACTCAACGCCCTTTACATCAGAGCGAACCATATAATCCACCGCATTACCGCCACCGCCGCCTAAGCCGATGACTTTAATAACGGGCATGCCTGGTACCCTTAATGGTGTTGTTTCTTTTCCTATAAATTTCATGACGATGATTCCCCTTAACCAACATGATAAATAACGTACATCTAAATCCGAGTGAAAACTCAGAACTTAAACACTAGATTTTAAATTTTTTCAGCGATCCGTAAAACAGCACTGCGCGATCTTGTATTGAGTTGACACTCTTCTTTACTCGGAAAGATGGGTTTTCCCACCCGGATTAAAATCGGCTCCACCACTTCAATCAGAATAGGTGAGTCTGGAAACAGGTCCTTGATCTTGGACTGATCTCGAATAAAGACTTTTGCAATACGGTCTTCTAATGAGTGAAAACTGATCACTGACAACCGACCTTTGGGCGCTAAGACTTTCATAGACGCTTCTAACACATTCTTTAAAACATCCAATTCACGATTGACGGCGATTCGAATGGCTTGAAATGTCCGGGTCGCTGGGTGTTTGTTTTTATCGACTTTCGGCGAGGTCTTTTTTACCAGCTCCGCCAGGTCCAAAGTCGTGTTTAAAGCGCCTTTTGCCGCTTCTTCCTTAATGACTCTGGCGATGCGCCCTGAAAAACGTTCTTCGCCGTAATTTTGCAAAACCAGCTTAAGCGTCTGTTCATCGACCTGCTCTAACCACTCTTTTGCACTTAAACCAGCCTCGGGATTCATTCGCATGTCCAAAGGCCCGTCGCGCATAAAACTAAAGCCACGTTCGGCATCGTCTAACTGTGGAGAAGAAACGCCCAGATCTAATAATAGGCCATCGATCTTGCCAACCAATCCGCGCGCTTCACAGTAGGCGGTAATCTCTTCAAAACTGCCGTACTGGATTTCAAAACGCGGATCTTTTATCTGTTCGTTTGCGTAAGCAATGGCTTCGGGGTCTTGGTCAATTGCCAACAGACGTCCGTTGGGGCCTAACCGATCTAAAATCGCGCGACTGTGTCCGCCACGCCCAAAGGTTCCATCAATATAAATGCCATCTGGCTTGATATTAAGGCCGTCTAGCGACTCTTTTAATAACACTGAGTAATGATTAAACTCTGATTCTGACATGAATCTTTACTCTTCTTTTATCAACTTATTTTATAAACTTAAACTGGCGAGTGACGCCGAAATTTCGCTGCTCATGGCCGTGTCCAACATCTCTGGACGACTCGCATCCCACGCCTCTTGTGACCACAGCTCAAGTTTGTTGCCTTGACCTAGTAGAATCGCCGGCTTATCAATCTTGGCGTGTTCTCGTAATAAACTTGGCAGTAGAATACGTCCTTGAGAATCGATCTCCATCTCAGTAGCGTGCCCTAAGAGTAAGCGCTGGTATAAACGAGCTTGGGGATCAACGTTTGGCAGAGCCATTAATTTGCGTTCAATAATTTCCCATTCATCGAGGGTATAAATTAGTAAACAAGGACTGTGTAAATCAATGGTGGCGACCAGTTGGTTATCACTGGCAACCGAAATCGCTTCACGATATTTTTTAGGCACGGCCATCCGTCCTTTAATATCGATGTTGACCGAATTGATTCCTCTAAAAAAAAGCATGATGTTTTTCCACTTTTCGCCACTTTTTACCACTCGGTGCCACTATATGACCATTAAGTGCCACTGTCAACCTAGTGAACGGAAGTTTTCCATTACAAGACAACGACTTAGGCGTTTTTTGACAACAGCGCTCCGCAGACTGTTTAAATATTTTTCAGATAATAATCAATCAGATAAGAGCAAGTTGAAAAACTTTACTTAAGATAAGCCACCAAGAGCTTGTCTTTGCTTTAGTAAAACTACATATAAGAGTTGGCTAATGGAAAACACAGCATAGTGTTATAGATAAGTATTGAAGGCACACTATGCTGAGCCAACAACCTATTCAAACCATTCTTAAAGGAACTTTTAATGCTAAGTGGGGATTTTTAAAAAAATAGAAGCCGTGTGAGTGTTTTTACTAAAATAGCAGTGAGGCTCTAATTTTCAGATAATAAGTTCCCAAGCGCTCGCGGAAAGCAAACACAAGAAAACTTTAAGACTTTTTAAGACTTAAGGAACTGTAACGGAGGTTGTAATACTTAAAGAAGTTTGGCCAATTCAGCCAAAAAGAAAGGGGTAAAGTGGGTCTATAAGCCGGGTTCTGTACTCTTGCGAGCGACAACCATTCATCTGGACTGACATCACTGCCAGCCTCAAGCAACCTACCCGGAAACTCCTGCGAGCAGCAGGTTGTGATTAAGACAGGCTTAACCACGTTGCTTCCCTATTTGGTCTTGCACCGGATTGGGTTTTCACTGCCACGCCTGTTACCAGCCGCGCGGTGCGCTCTTACCGCACCATTTCAACCTTACCTGTTCTCGCACGCGAGTCATCGGCGGTATATTTTCTGCTGCACTTTCCGTCGGCTCGCGCCGCCCAGCCGTTAGCTGGAATCCTGCTCTAGGGTGCCCGGACTTTCCTCCGAGGTGTAAACACCTCCGCGGTTGCCCAACCCACTTTATGGCCCGTATATTACTTTAAGTGCCCACGAAAAGCGAACGTCTTCTCACTTTTATTATCGTACGAGGGTCTGTTAATACGCTTGTTACTCCCAGTACACAAAATAACCAGAATTTGAAACGATTTAAAACCAACAGGCCTGGTCATTTTGTGCACCAACTTACCCACCGCTTAACTCAATAATAAACTCGGTTAAGGCCACTTTTTAACGTCCATGAACATCATTCCGTATCAGCCGTCACTGGTACGCTGAAGCTATTCTGTGACAAGGCTTTCGCCAGCTGATTGCGGTAACCATAAGGCACATTTTGATTGATCATAAACGCAAAGGGGTACCAACCACGATCAGTGTGAATATACCCCGCCAAAGTGCTCACTCCACTGAGTGTGCCTGACTTAGCGAAAACATTAGGAACCACTTCGGGCAGCAGTGTTCGCCAAGGTTTGAAGGCGTCTAAAACATCGATCAACTGAAGCGGCGACAGTCGATTCTCTCTTGACAGCCCTGCGCCCTCTTCAACCGTAAAATCACTCCAGTCAAACAGTGATGCTAAGCTTTGCTGAGTTACTTGCGCCACGCTCTGCTGATCAGCGGGCTCTCCCATTTTATCGGCACTTAGGCTCAACGCTAATTGATGCGCAATAAAATTGGTTGAGTAGAGCAACATTGGGCGAATAACCTCATCCAATGTACGACTGTTTTCGTGCAGATACAGCATTTTAAGTGAAGAGTTCCGTGTGTTTTTTACCGCTTGCAAACCCGCGCTTTCAACCATCTCTTTTACCGATTGAGAGTGACTCTGCCAGTGGATATCATCGCCCACTGCAATACCCTCCTTGCGTAAAAAAACAGCCAAAAGCTCTGCAAAATAGCGCTGCCCAACTCGCTCGTCACCTCCTAAATTTACCCGTTTTGTCAGTCCAGACGGAGTTTTTTCAAACTGAGTGATTTTTTTGGCTATCTGCAAAGCGGTGGGCGTCAACGGAGTTTGTGGCTCTGCGGATTCGAATCCTGTGGCGGTTTTACGGATATAGAGCGTATTAAAATTCGCAGCCAACGCGGAGGGAATCGCATCGTAAGGGTTGTCGCTCTCACTTGCGCCGGGCATCTTGAGATTGGGCGCATAATAGCCCGTGTCGAGTTCAATGCCCGACAATGCAACGACTCCACCCGCTTTTAAACGCGCCGCAAGGGTTTTAGCGATGGCGATGAGCTCTTCAGAGACTAAATATGGATCACCATAGCCTTTGACATGCAACCTTGGCGCGCTGCGAGAAGGACTCGCCTGTTCAAGTGCACTCTGTCCTTTTAATAAAAAAATCGTTTTAAATCGGTAATCCGCCCCCCAGTGACGCAATGCCAATAACGCGGTTAACACCTTCGTGGTGGATGCGGGAATAAAGTGACGCTGCGCCGACCTGGCGTGCAACACCTGTGCCCGTTCATTCAGCACCACTATCCCTGCTTCCTCTAACCCATCAAAATAAGTCAATTCTGACCCGGTAAAGAAAGCTGTGTGCACTGGCAACGCCATAGACTCTACTTGGCGCTCTACTTGGGTTTCCGCATAAGTGGATAAAGAGACTCCAACGCCCAGCAGTACAGCAGCCATCCCTATCCACGCGCGTACCTGCTGCTGTAATTCTTTTTTCACTCTATGACTCACTTTTTTGACCCACGTTACAATTCATCACTTTACTGCATACCCTATACTTATAGACTGTCGCCATCCTTGGAGCTCGTTTGCATTTATTGCGTTTCGCTTGTATTTAACGTTTTGTAGCGTTTAATAAACAGACTTGGAGCTGTTTGCGCTTAAAGCGCCAATTTCATCTATTATTTTATTTATCAGTTTATGACAGAAAACGGCAGAACAGGGTTTTTAGCCTTTCAAAAAGAACGCAAGCAACAATTTAAACATCCCGTCAGCTGTAATTGCATTAAAATATTCAAACTTTCATTCAACCTACCCAAGCCATGCCACACTCACTGTTATCCAACAATCCAACCGCCAGCTCAATCGCCAACACCTTCATCGAGCCCGTCGTTGCCATC
>CAZVPH010000025.1:0-11724 GCA_964628125.1 uncultured Thiosulfatimonas sp.
TCGGCGTAGCGGTCATGATCAGTTGGTGTGTGTGCACGTTTTGTTGATTGTTTTTTTCATGCAGTGAGAGCCGCTGATGTACGCCAAATCGATGTTGTTCATCAATCACCGCCAAACCGAGTTTGTGGAACAGCACCGCATCTTGAAACAGTGCGTGAGTTCCAATGATGACTTTGGCCGCACCGGTTTCAATTTGCGATAACATAAACCGCTTTTCAGCGGCTTTCATGCGCCCATTGAGAAACGCCGTGGGGATGTTTAAAGGTTCCAACCACTCATTGAACGCTTGGCGATGTTGTTCGGCCAAAATTTCCGTGGGCGCCATGACGGCAACTTGATAGCCCGCTTCGGCGGCTTGGATTGCGGCCAGTGCCGCGATGACAGTTTTGCCTGAGCCAACGTCACCTTGCACCAAACGCTGCATGGGGTGGGGTTGCTGCAGGTCGTGCTGAATTTCCTGTAACACACGTTGTTGTGCGCCAGTCAGTTGAAAAGGCAGGTTGTTCAGCAACGCTTGTGTGGCTTGAGTAACGGGAAAAGCCGGGGCGTGACGCGCTTGCTCCTGGGCGCGCATTGTCTGCATAGTGGCCTGCTGATTAATCAGTTCCTCGATAATCAGGCGCTGCTGAGCAGGGTGGCTAAACTGTTTTATCTTCTGTAAATCGTCGGTCGCCAAAGGTTGGTGCAAGGTGAGTAGCGCCTCATTCAAAAGTGGCAGTTGCAAGCTGTTTAAAAGCTCATCGGGCAAAAGTTCGGCGAGTGGAGAGTGCTTCAATAAGACAATGGCTTGCCTGATCAGTTTCAGAATCGAGACCTGGCCTAAGCCTTCGGTCGTTGGGTAAATCGGCGTCAGACTCTCTTCAAGGGCAGTGGGCGCATCCGGCGTTATAAACTCGTAGGTCGGGTGCACCATCTCTAAGCCATTGGGGCCTGAACGCACTTCGCCAAAAACACGCAGAGTTTTACCGCGCGTAAATTGCTGGGCTTGGCGGTGATAAAAATGAAAAAAACGCAGGGTTAAGAAGGTACCAGAGGGCGATTGCATTTTCACCAGCAGGCTACTGCGACGTCCTTGGGTTAAGGTTTGTGCAAACACCTCGCCCTCGACCAAAACTTCTGTGCCGATAATGACTCGGTCCAAGTCGGTCAGACGGGTTTTGTCTTGATAACGTAAGGGCAGATGAAACAGCAAATCCTGGACGACAAAAAGCCCCAGTTTATGGAGCTTTTCAAGTTGCTTGGGGCCCACGCCTTTTAAAACCGTGAGTTGCTGCTGTGCCAACATTGCTGAGGTCTTTTAAGAGAAAACTAAATTTTAGCAAAGCCTGCGCGGAGTTGCTGAACAATAGCTGGCTGACACGATTGTTTTTTTGCTAAAAGACGATAATTTTTATTGGTATAGTAGTTTGTTTCAGCACTTACATTAGAGCCAATCCAAAGGGATGAACTAATCTTGCCGACCCCATCTTTGCCGTCCCTGTCTTTATCGACCACATCACCTGCAGAGCCGTTAGAAACCGTTGTTGCGGAACAAACGCTTATTGTCCAACAATCAGACTCTCCGGTTCAAGCGGGCAGACCGCCAAACATTGCCATTATTGGCGCAGGGCCTGCAGGGTTAATGGCGGCGCAGGTTTTGGCGAAAGCCGGCTATCCTGCGCAGGTGTTTGATGCAATGCCCTCCGCGGGCCGAAAGTTTTTGCAAGCGGGGCGAGGCGGGTTGAACTTAACCCATAACGAAGCATTCGAGACGTTTACAGCCCGCTACTTTGAAGCGCAGAAGCATTTAACGCCTGCCTTAGAAAACTTTACGCCCACTCAATTACGTCAGTGGGCAAAAGAGTTAGGGTTTGAGACCTTTGTTGGCTCTTCGGGCAAGGTGTATCCATTAGATAAAAAAGCCGCTCCTTTGCTTAGGGCGTGGTTACAGCAGTTAAAACGTCAACAGACTGTGTTCCACATGAAACATCGTTGGACGGGTTGGCAAGCAGCGACTGCAACACCTAAAACGATGGGTGAAGCTTCGAGTAAAGAGACGGCTAAAGGGACGAGTCAAGTTGACAAGCCTGCGCGGACTTGGCAGTTTACAACGCCTGACGGTGTGAAAAATATTGAGTTTGACGCGGTTATTTTAGCCTTAGGCGGCGCTTCGTGGCCTCACTTAGGTTCGACGGGGGAGTGGCTGACGCCTTTATCGCAACAAGGCATTCGTATTCGTCCATTAGAACCGGCAAATATGGGGTTTGACCTGTCGTGGAGCTCGATTTTTAAAGCAAAGTTTGCCGGCACGCCGTTAAAAAATATTGAGTTAAGCTTTACGACGCAAGAAGGCAAAAAAGTTCGCCAGCTTGGAGAGCTACTGATGACTGAGCAGGGAGTTGAAGGCAGTTTAATCTATAGTTTCTCTAAGTTTCTTAGAGAAAAATGGGCTCGACAGGGAAGCGTTACTCTCCACTTAGATCTATTTCCGCACCGGACAGAAGCACAATTAACGGAGCAGTTGAGTGCGCCACAGGGTAAACAGAGTTTAAGCTCGTTCTGGAAACGGCAAGGACTCTCGGGCATCAAAGCGTCGCTGTTAAGGGAGGTGTTGAATAAAACCGATTTAAATCAACCAGGCCTGGTCGCCGCGACTTTGAAGCAGTTGCCGTTGAATCTGCTTGCACCGCGCCCGCTTGCGGAGGCGATTAGCACGGCAGGAGGCGTTGAATTTTCAAATGTAAACTCTGCGCTGATGCTGACCGAATTACCCGGCGTGTTCTGTGCTGGCGAAATGCTCGACTGGGAAGCGCCCACTGGAGGTTATCTCTTAACCGCGGTGATGGCGCAGGGCAAGCAAGCGGCAGAGGGCGTCTTGGACTTTATGGGTGTAGATCGAGATTGAGCTTCTTGAATTCGCATAACTAGCTCAAAGTCAAAATTATAAGTTCGCAAGAAGTGAAAGACAGTAAAAGAACCGACGCCAATTTGAATGCGCTGCGTGTTTAAGTTTGTGTTTAACCAGGCCTGGTCAAACTGTTTTATCGTAAGGAGAGTCGATGGCGCTGAATTGGTGCTTTAAAACGTTATTTTCGATAACGGATTCAGGACAGCGCCCTTTTTTAATAGGAAGAGAGCGCCATAATGCCATCCATCTCTACGTCGGTCTCTTTCGGCAATTGGTTCACGCCGACTGCGGCTCGTGCGGGGTAAGGTTCTACAAAATAGGTCGCCATAATCTCATTCACAATCGAAAAGTGATTCATGTCGGTTAAGAAGATATTCAATTTAACAATATCTTGCAAGGAACCGCCCGCGGCTTCACAGACCGCGGCTAGATTTTTAAATATTTGATGAATGCGCTCTGAAATATCGCCCTCTCTCATCTCCATAGTCTCCGGAATCAGCGCAATTTGTCCGGAAAGATAGACCGTATTACCCACGCGAACCGCTTGTGAGTATGGCCCAATGGCTTGAGGAGCGTTAGGCGTTGAAACAATAGATTTAATGTTCATGCGGTAGATGGCCTTTTATTTGAATAATGAGGTTAAATTTTATCAAGTTTTGTCGATTTAAACAGCGTATACCTTAAACAATGCGCTATTTATGTTGCAACAGTAAATTTTTTACCGTGTCACTTGTAATACCAAGAGCGACTGCGTGTAGTTTAAAGATTGCATCCATTTTTTATTTTTTAGTGACGCACTCGAGTCGTAAGGACAATATGCGTCTGAGCAAAGTTGCTTCGATTTAAGTTCGAACCTGAAGATACAAGTCTAAGATTTAGAGTAAAGCATAGATGACGAAAAAAATGTTCCGCACAGGGTGTTAAAAAAATAATCGATGGCTGCTTTTAAAGCTTGGGTGTCTGATGAAAGAGGGGTGATACCTTGCGGGTGCACGCAATGCAACTGACCAGGCCTGGCCAGTATTTTTATAGGCGTTGAATTTTTTCTACAATCGGCAGGCGTTTTAGATGGCGCATAATTTGCGCCAAGTGCACGCGGTCACGAACATGGATGACAAAGTTCATTAAGCTGTAAGACTCATCTTTATCTTCAGAGGTGACGCGTTCAATGTCGGTATTGATTTTAGCGATCTCATTCGCCACTCTGGCCAAGGTGCCACGCTCATTTTTCGCTTCCAGCTGAATTTCGACCAAGTAGGTGCCGGTGGCATTTTTATCCCAATGTACATCGAGGTATTTCTCAGGATTGTTCTTAATGTTTTTGACGTTTTGGCAGTTTGCCTGGTGAATGACAATGCCTTTTTCAGTGCTGATAAACCCGACAATCTGATCCCCAGGAATTGGACGACAGCAGTTGGCAAAGTGCAACACCATGCCCTCGGTACCCGAAATGGGCAAGCCGGCATCTAAGCCGATGTTTTTTGGCAAAATTTCATCGTTGGCCCCTAAAATCGCGTCGTGAATTTGTTTGGCGACCAACGGTGACATGCGATTGCCGGTGCCTAAGTCTTCCAGCAATTGCTGCCAGCTAGAGAGTTGCAGTATTTGAATCAGCTCGTTACGAATCTCATCGCTGAGACCTTCGTAAGACATGTTAAATTTACGCAACGATTTTGCCAGCATTTTATGGCCGAGTTTGAGCGCATCGCCGGCCTGCTGGTTTTTCATAAAGTGGCGAATTTGCGAGCGAGCTTTGGCGGTCGCGACAAAATTGAGCCAGGCAGGGTTAGGCTGAGCGTCTTTACTCTTGATAATGTGAATGGTTTTACCACTCTCTAACGGGGTGCGTAAAGGCACGAGCTGTTTATCAATACGACAGCCGACAGTCGCGTGGCCAATGTTGGTGTGGACTGCGTACGCGAAATCAACCGGCGTGGAACCCGTTGGCAGGGTGATGATGTCACCCTTTGGCGTGAACACGTAGATGATGTCCGGGAATAAGTCTAGCTTGACGTTCTCTAAAAAATCCAGAGAGTTGCCCGCGCTTTGTTGAATTTCCAACAGGTTTTTGACCCACTGTTGCGCACGTGCATCGACTTGGGACGTACCTTTATCGGTTTGTGATTCGTCTTGCTTGTACTGCCAATGCGCGGCGATTCCGTGTTCTGAGACATCGTGCATAATGGTGTCACGAATTTGTACCTCTAAGTGCACGCCGTAGGGGCCGAGCAGTGAGGTGTGCAACGATTGATAGCCGTTACTTTTAGGAATAGCGATGTAATCCTTAAAACGTTTTGGCAACGGTTTATAGAGCGAGTGAACCGACCCCAGTGTGCGATAGCATTCGTCGGCAGTATCGACAATGATTCGAAAGGCGAAAATGTCCAGTATGTCGGCAAAACTCTGCCGTTTGGTGCGCATTTTTTTATACAGACTGTATAGGTGCTTTTCACGTCCGTAAACCTTGCCGGAGATGTTCTCTTGAATCAAACGATTTTGAATGGTGTCCGTGATCTGCTCAATCACTTCATGACGATTGCCACGGGCTTTTTTAACAGCGCCTTCCAGCACTGCAAATCGGAAAGGATACATCGCTTTAAAGCCAAGGTCTTCGAGTTCAAGCCGAATAGCATTGATTCCGAGACGGGCTGCAATCGGTGCGAAGATGTCCAAGGTTTCGTGCGCAATCCGGCGCTGTTTATCCGGGCGCATGACGCCTAAAGTGCGCATATTATGCAGACGATCGGCGAGCTTAATGAGGATGACACGAATGTCTCGTGCCATCGCTAAAATCATTTTACGGAAGTTTTCAGCTTGAGCTTCTTGCGGGTTATCAAACTCGATTTTCCCCAGTTTAGTAACACCATCCACTATCTCAGATACGGTTTCACCAAAGCGTTCTTGAATGTCTTGCTTGGCATAAGGAGTGTCCTCAACCACGTCATGCAAGATGGCGGCAACCAGGCTCTCTTTATCGAGCTGAATATCTGCGAGAATTTCGGCCACCGCAACTGGGTGCCAGATGTACTCTTCGCCGGATTGGCGAGTTTGACCTTTATGCGCGAGCCTCCCAAACTCAAAAGCGGCTTCAATATCAGCGACTTGCTCTGGGCTTAAGTAGCTTGAAGCTTTTTCAAGCAGACCATTAATCGAGTTGGGAGTAGGCATAGGCGGAATGGGGATTAGTTAAAAAATGGAGGTGTGTTTGGATCGGCTAAGACAACGTCAGCATCAATGGAGCCTGCTGCCAGTTCACGCAATGAAACGACCGTTGGTTTATCATTGTCCCAATCTACAGTTGGCTCGGCGCCATTGGAAATTTGACGAGCGCGTTTAGCACTTAAAATAACAAGTTCAAAACGGTTTTCTACTTGATCTAAACAATCTTCTATTGTGACGCGTGCCATATCGAGCTTCCTCATTAAATTTAAAGGTAAAGAGTTATTTTACACGATATTGCGATCGGGTTGCAGTAATGTTATACAGAATAACGGGAGTTATTAAGAGATTCTAGAAGTTCAAGAGCGCTTTAGAGCGTATTTATATGGTTTTAGAGGGGGTGTTATATAAGTTAAAGAAATATTTAGCGATTTACCAATATTATTGACTTGTACCGTTGAGCAGTGCTTTTAGGTAGCGCTGCAGAATATCGGCTTGAGTTTGAGTGGCTTTAAAGGCGTGTTGCCCTAAGGTTTGAAGGCGCAAAGGGTCATCAATTATCGTTGTAAGTTGCTGTTTTAAATCTTTTAAATTTTGACAGTGTATGAGTCCGTCATGCCGTAACAGAAGTTTGGTTTCATCGGTAAAGTCTGACATATACGGACCGGTTAAAATCGCTTTTTGGTAGCGTGCCGGCTCCAGCAAATTGTGCCCGCCTTTATTAACAAAACTGCCCCCCATAATCACCAGTTTGGCATGCTCAAACAGAGGCAGTAGCTGACCCAAACGGTCATCTAAAAAGAGCCGTGTTTGCACATCAGGGACTTGACCAAGGGTACTGACTTTGAGGTGTGGGTCGAGTGGCCTGAGCTGTTTTTGAATAGAGCGGCTGCGTTTTGGATGGCGCGGAACGATCACTAACAACTCTGGGCGGTCCAAACTTAACCAGGCCTGGCTGATAATCAGTTCTTCACCTGCTTGAGTTGACGCGAGCAAAATATACTCTCGCTGTAGTGGGTTGGCCGTGGAGCTTGCTGGCGGCTGAGATGCGTGTTTTAGATTGCCGATGACCGACACTTTTTGAGGAGGCGCGCCCAGTGCAATAAAACGGTCAGCTTCAGCCTGCGAGCGTGCCAGGATTTTTGTGACCTGCTGCAAGCTTTGGCGGTAAGCGGCTTGAAGCCAGTTGGGGGCGGTAAGCGTTTTTTGTGATAAGCGGGCATTGAGGATGCTAATGGGGATTTGACGTTGTCGACAGAGTCGATAAAGATTTGGCCAAATCTCAGTTTCTAGCACCCAACACCGCTCCGGCTGAGTTGCCTTTAGAAAACGGTTGATCGCAAATGGCCAATCCATCGGCAGATAACAGTGCAGAACAGAATCTGCAAACAGGGTATCGACTACGGTTTTTCCGGTTGGGGTATTGGTGGTGATCAAGATTTCGAATTGAGATTGAATCGAACGAATCAGCGGAGCGGCAGCGTTGACTTCTCCGACCGATGCACAGTGCAACCAAACTCGTTGTTTAACTGGTTTTGGGAACAAAGGGAAAGACAGGCCTAGACGTTGTAAAAAAAACCCACGACCAGTTTTATGTTTCAAGGTTTCGATCAGAATGAGTAACAAAACCAGGGGGCTTAAGAGTCTAATGAGGAGTTGATAAAGGGTCATTTATGTCCAATAAAATGGCAGTCGAATCTCTGGTATTGCAATCGACCAGGCCTGGTCGATTGCAACTACTTTAGAATGGTTTTATAAGGCCGTTAAAGTGCGGTAAAAGCACGGTTTTAAGGTGTGGATTTCAACCGTAAAAATCGTGGTTTTAAACGGCGTAAACCAGCCGTAATCAGTGACCCGCTTGCAGTAAGGCTTCCATGACGGCGATGTCACCTGGTAAGTCTACTTCTGGTGAGTCCCATTTACTTTCGACCACTTTAATTTTGTGACCATATTCCAGCGCGCGCAGTTGCTCGAGTTTTTCAATGTCTTCAAGCCTGCCCATTGGCAACGCATTAAAGGTGTCGACAAACCCTTTGGTGTAAGCATAAATACCCAAGTGTTTAAAGCTGTCGTGATCCCAGTAATCCCGACCGTGTGGAATGGTCGCGCGCGAGAAGTAGAGCGCAAATCCATTGACATCCATCACCATTTTGACATCTTTAGGATTGGTGATCTCCGCTTCATTAATGATTTTAAACGAGAGCGTGCTCATCTGAAAACTGCCGTCGTAATCGTTGGCCAAAAAAGGTGAGATAACGTCTTCAATCGATTGTGGGTGCACCAAGGGTTGGTCGCCTTGAACATTGACGATTAAATCGTCCTGCTTTAAGCCCAAGGTGGCGGCGGCGGCGGCGATGCGGTCTGTTCCAGAAGCCGCTTCCACTGGGGTCATAACCACTTTGCCCCCAAACGCTTCTACCACCTCTTTAATGCGCACGTCGTCGGTTGCAATATAGACGCCCGCCAAGCCTTTGGCTTTAGAGATACGCTCATACACATGCTGAATCATCGGTTTGCCATCAATCAATTTAAGCGGTTTTCCTGGTAAGCGCGATGAGCCGAAACGAGCAGGAATAAAAACATAAGTATTCATAAGGATCACTTTAGAGAGGAGGGGTTGAAGGAGAGTTTACGTCAGGAATGTACTAAAGTTTTTTTAGAGAGTTTGTCAGTTTGTTTAGTCGCTTAACAAAACAGTCTGATTGGCCATTGAGACTTGCTCAATGGCCAATCAGCGCTAGGCGCAAAACGCTAACACCAGCTGACAGATTACATTTTTTCGTAAAGCGAGCGTATCAACTCAGGCGTAACTTTTTCTTGCCAGTCTGGGCCGAAGACGTTGTCCCACAGCGGGGCTAAGCCAGAAGCGGTACGAATCATTTTTTCCATGTCCTCTTCAGAGAGGTTTTTGGTGATCCCTTTTGGCAGGACGATGTTGTGTTTTTTCATCATCTCACGGAAAACTTTTACCCCTTCTGGGTAGAAGTCGTCTAAAACGTCAAAAGCGATACAGTTGCCGATGCCGTGGTGGTAACCCATGACGTACGAAAGACCATAAGAGAGTGCGTGGCAGGCTCCTACTTGACTGTATGCGATGCTTTGTCCGCCCATGTAAGAGGCCATCATCAATTTTTCATCCGAATCTGGGTGGTCTTGTAAGAAGACTTGGTTACATAAATCCAAGGATTTTTCACCAAATGCACGTGCAAATTCGTTGATGTAGGTGCCGTTCAGGGCTTCGATGTTATGAATGTAGCAGTCCATTCCGGTGTAGAACCACTGGTCACGTGGAACGCCTTGCAGGAGGTCTGGATCCATGATGATTTGATCGAACACCGTGTGGTCAGAGTTCATCCCCAGTTTTTTATCGGGACCGGTTAAAACCGTGGTACGTGAAGCTTCTGCACCGGTTCCTGAAATAGTCGGGATACCAACATGGTGAACCGCTGGATTTTTGATTAAATCCCAACCTTGGTAAGAAGCAGAGCCACCTTCGTTGGTCAACATTAATGCCACTGCTTTGGCTAAGTCTAAGGATGAGCCACCGCCTAAACCGACCACGCTGATAGGGTTACGTCCGTTATTATTTTCAGCGGCAAATGCTTGCACTTCGGCGGTCAAGTCATCGACGTAGCGCGTGGTCGGCTCATCGGTGACGTCCAACCAAATTATCATATCTTTGTCGGTGGCGGGTACGCGCTTGGCTAAAGGCTTGTCTTTATGAATCTCATCGACTAAGAAGACAGCAAAATCACCTGGTTTTTGACGTTCGTCGGTTAGAACATCCTCTAACTGGTCAAAAGAGCCACGACCAAAAATCATTTTAGGGACGGTTTTAAAGTTACGAAATTTCATGGGTAAAATCCTTGGTCTTAGCGGTTAAAAACGTTTTTGAATGCATCAATACGGAACTGAATGTCTTCTTCTGTCCACGAAAGCTGAATCAACATCGAGAGGGTTCTGCTCATAATGGCATCCGACTTTGGGGTTTTGATCTGAGTGTAATCTGGACGATCCTCAATCAGCTCAATAGGCAACTTTGCAGGTGCGGTCATGTTGTGGATGTGCGTCCAGTTTTTTAAGTAGTGCCAGTTGTTGCCGTACCAATAGAAAACCGCTGGGACTTTCTGTTCAGCCAGGGCAGCAACCACTTCGCGCGTGCGCGCTTCGGTTGGTAAAAAGATGCTTAAAAAGCCTGCGTTATCTCCTGCCTCATCGGGTAGTTCACGGAACGTGATCTCAGGATACTCTCTTAAAGCATCTTTAAGGGCTTTTTTGTTTCTGCGTTGAATCTCTAAAATACGCGGCAGTTTGCGCCACTGGGCGACACCCACCGCGGCGTTCATTTCAGAGATACGGAAGTTATTGCCCATAATCGGGTGACCTTCCGCGCCACGGTCTGAGCCGATGTGGTCATGGCCGTGGTCGGAGAACATGTGGGCGTTGTTGTAGATATTAGTGTCATTGGTTAAGACCGCACCGCCTTCGCCACAAGAGATGGTTTTGACCGAGTCAAACGAGAAGGTACCAACTTGACCGAGGGTGCCCACGGCTTGTCCCTTATAGGTGGCGCCAGTGGCTTGACACGCATCTTCAAGCAAGACGAGGTTGTGTTTATCACAAATCGCTTTGATCTCATCCATCTTGCCCATCGAGCCGCACATGTGGACAAAGTTAACCGCTTTGGTGCGAGGTGTTATCACCGCTTCAATGCCTTCTGGCGACAGGGTTAATGTCTCGTCAATTTCAGCAAAAATTGGAATCGCGCCTGCAAGGACGATGGCTTCAACACTCGCAACAAAGGTAAAGGGCGGTACGATGACTTCATCGCCGGCACCGATTCCAGCCGCCATTAACGCGGTGGTTAAGGCAGTAGTGCCGCTGGAAACTAGGTGGGCGTGTTTGAGATTCAGTGATTCACAAATCATCGCTTCCAGTTCACGCGCTTTCCATACGTCATTGCGCATGCCGTCAAAGTTATAACGAAAGGTAAACCCTTTGTTCATGACCTCATTAACTTGTTCTTTTTCAGATTCATCAAAAATCTCAAAACCAGGCATTCGTCGCTCCTAAATATGAATATGCGAAATGGGGATTGTATTTGCGAGGATTATTAACTAATCATCGCTTGAATTAAATTATTGTGGGCTTCGACTTGTTTGGCTTGCGTCAAACGGTTTGCGCTAAAGATGCTCTGCAACTCTTTTAAAGCGATGTCGAAATTATTGTTAATGACGATGTAATCAAATTCAGAGTAGTGCGAAAGTTCGCTCACAGCATCCGCCATGCGACGTGTAATAATCTCTTCGCTGTCAGTGCCACGACCGGTTAGACGTTTTTTAAGCTCTGTTAACGAGGGCGGTAAAATAAAGATAGAGATGGCGTCGGGCATCAGCTGTCTAACCTGCCGCGCACCTTGCCAGTCAATCTCTAAAATAACATCTTTGCCGGCGTGCAACTGCTCTTCTACCCCACTTTTTGAGGTGCCATAAAAATGATCAAATACCTGAGCATGTTCTAAAAAATCGTCCTGAGCTATTTTTTGTTGGAAGTCCTCCAAACTTAAAAAATGGTAATTGACGCCGTCGGTTTCCCCCATCCGTTTCACGCGCGTGGTGCTCGAAACGGAGACTTTAATCCGACTTTCCAGCTCGGTTAGTTTGGCCACCAGTGAGGCT
>CAZVPH010000026.1:0-11660 GCA_964628125.1 uncultured Thiosulfatimonas sp.
TCGGTTTCATCGCCACTCTGAGGCACCTGCACTTTTTCGCCTTCATTGCCTTGCACCAACTCTTCATCGGAACCGAATCCCGGCTCTTCACGGTTAGTCGAATTGGGTTTTTGACCGCCATAAAACGCGTCGCTGTTATCCCGACGTTGGCCGGCTCCTTCGCTCTCTTCGTCGGTTGTTTGTCTTTCAGCGGCTTCATCTACTGCTTTTTGGTGCAGCGCAATCTCTAAGTTGTTCTCGGCTTTGGTGTAAGGGTGTTGATACTGCAACGCTTGTTGATAGGCTTCTACCGCCAGCGCCCAAAGGTTAAGTTGTGCGTAGCTATTGCCTAAATTAAACAGGGCTTTGGCACGGCTTTCATCGCTGACCGCCGTCCATGCAGCTTGGTTATAATAGGCGACGGCCGATTCAAATTCATTTAACTGATACGCCGCTGCACCTGCACCAAACCACCCTGAAAAATCGGCACGCAGGTCATACAAGTTGCGAGAGCGTTCATAATCTCCCGCCTGATAGGCTTGATACGCCTCTTTGACTGCGTTCTTGACGTTTTTCACTTCTATTTTGTGGACACTTTTCTCCATCACGGTCGTAAACTTCGAATCTTCGCCGGGTTGAGCCAATCCAGGCTGTGGGTAACTCTGTAACATCACCAGTGCCAAAGCGCCACTTAACCAGATACTGCTGTGGATTTTTGAGTTGTTTTTTGACCTTGCCCTCCTCTTAAAGACCTGCTTTAAAAACGTTTTAAACAATCCTAGGCCGTAAAATGCCAGCAACAATAGCCCTAAACCCAACCACACAAAGGGTTGAGCATACTCTCGCCAAACGCTGTTTTCGTGGGTCTGAGTTCGGCTGGCTGCCGGCAGTGTCATCTCTTTTAACAGCCGAGCCATAAAGGCCTGACTGCCGTCTGCGCGCAGATAGACACCTTCCAGTTTTTGCGCCATTTTTTTCAACGCGCCCTCTTCTAAACGGCTTTGCACCAACAAACCGTTCACATGCAGTTTGCCAGAGCGGTCTTCACTGTCTGGAAGGGTCGTGGCCACCGGCTCTCCCACCCCCCCCAGAATAATTTTAACTCCGGTTTCGCTCAACGCCTGCAGCGTCGAGAACTTCGAACTCTGTGCGCCGCTTGGCAAAGGCACCTCTTGAAAAAATTCAGGCGCACCATTGGTTAAGACCAGCATCACTTTTGCCTCACCGGCGGTTTGTGACAGATGGGTTAAACCGCCAATAATAGCTAACTCTAACCAACTGCCTTTCATCGGCAGCAACCCCGGTTCAAGCAGATTTAACGAGTGTCGAAACAGTGCACGGTCGTAACTTAATGGACTGACCATGTGCGCTTGACCTGCGAACGCTTGCAATGCGAGACGATCGCCAATTTCCAATTGATGGGTCAGCGACTCGACCAGGGACTTGGCAAACAGAAAGCGATTAGGATAGAGGTCTTCGGCTTGCATGGAGTGCGACAGATCCATGGACACTAAAATATCCACCCCTTCTCGGCTTTGCACTTCCGGCGCGGAAATCAAGCTTCTTGGCCCTGCCACCGCCAGAATTAAACAGACCCAAGCAAGCGTGATTAAACGACTGGGCGACGTCCAAAAACTGCCGACAGAGGAGAGCCATGAAAAACCTCGTACGATCACGGACCTTAAACGACCAGGCCTGGTCGAATGCGAGATTTTTTCTGTCATGGCCGAATCTGCATCGCTTTCAACGCTGAGTGATGCGCCCTTTTTGGATGGAGGATCTGTTGCAACCCACGCCCACAAGTGATCGTCGGCGTAACCTTGTTGTTGCTGTTTGCGCCCCAGCTGTTTTAACAACCACCAAACCAGCGGTAGAGGCAACGCCCACAACCAAACGGGCGCGCGCCAAGCGATCTCGCCTTGCAGGAGCAGAGTGACGAACTCAACCAACTCGTTCGCCCCCGTTAGAATCGTCTCAAACACTCTTATTCACCTCTTTCATTTAAGCATCCACCTTGTGCGCTTGGGTGACGGCTGGCTTTGACCGTTGAACTCGACTCGACCATAAAAACGTTAACAACAGATAGATAAACAAACCAAAGACTGCGATCGTTAAAGGTAGGTAATACAAGCCAATTCGTTGCGGTGGGCGGGGCTCGGTCTCAAAAGGCACGCCTTCCGCTTCATTGATTTTTTGCAATACTTGGCTCAAGTCTTGGCCACTGCCCACCTCAAAATACTGTCCTTGTGTTTCGGCGGCGATCGCTTTGAGCGAGTCTGACTCGAGTGGTTGGTAGAGAAGCCCGGTGTAAATTCGAGTGTCTGCTGACTGATTGCTGGCGCCAACACCAATGGTGTAAATGGGCACTTGCAAAAGTTGCGCGTAGTTAATCGCCTCCGAGAGTGGTAACCGGCTGGGCTGGCTCAGCCCATCGCTGATTAGCACCACCACACGCTTGATTGGGTCTCCCGATTTTTGCGCATCCAGTCCGCTTAAGCCATTTTTTGAAGCGCTCTCGGTCTGTTTTAACGCCAAGCCTAAGGCTTCGCCCATCGCCTCGTCGGTTCGTCCGGCTAAATAGGGCTTAAGCCGTTGCAGGTTGAGTCGCGTGGCGGTCTGGTCGGCGGTTAGAGGCATTAAGGTGTAGGCTTGCTCTGCGTAGATCGCCAAACCAAAACGGTTGCCTTCCAAGCCGGACACAAATTGGTCAAGCACCATTTTAACCACCCTCATGCGGGTTTCAGTGCGTCCTTCCACTTGATAATCAGGCAGTAAAAACGAGGCGGAGCTTTCAATCACAAACACAATGTCACGCACGGTTTTCTGTTGTGGCAAAGGCGCTAAGGTTTGAACTTTTTCAGGCTGCGCCAGCGCAATCGCCAGGGTGATAATGATCAGACCACGTAACAAATTCAACCCAAATCTCACCCCAAAATCCACCAGAGAAAACCGGCGTTTTACAGGAGCCTTGGTCGCACTGCCCGAATCCATTTTGTGGATTAATGCGTGCTTAACCACCAACTGACGTTGCGATCGTAATTGCGTTAAATCGTCCTCCGCACCCTCATGCAGTCCTCCAAAAAAATCACTCACGCCGCTCATCAGCCACAATAAAGGCCAGAGCAGTAAAATCCACAAGGCTGCGGGCGTGGCCAGTTCAATCAACTCACCGTCGAAAAAAGCTTGTGACAAAACATTTAAGACCGAGGTCAAGAGTGTAGACAAGGTTGCGTCCATTTACTTACCCCCTTTTATGAAACGTTTGCGGGCGGTGGCAAACGATTTTCTTAAGGACTTAATGGGCTTAAAGGTGAGTTTAAAGGTGGGCTGGAACGTGAGTTGAAACGGCTGACAACAACCGCTTAAAACTCGGTCGGCCTCTTGCAACACAGCGGCGTATGTTTCACGTGAAACAGCCTGCTTTGAAAAGCTCACCTGCGTCACCTGTGTCCATAGCGGCTCAAACTCGGGCGGCATGGACGGCTGACGGTCGAGGTAAGTACGAAGATTCTGGCACCAGCCGTATAATGACCAGGCCTGGTCATTGACGATCGTTTGTCCCTGTATCTGTGATGATTGCGCCCGTGACAATTGTGACTGTGACTTCCCTTGTGATTGACCAGGCCTGTCAGTTTTGCCTTTTCGATGGTTTGTTGACTTTGATGCGGTCACTGATAATTCGTATTGCTTAATCAAACGGTTCAGTTGCCAGCGTAGGGTCAAGGGCTGATAAAAACGCGCGCCATACTTCCATAAACCCAGCAGAATCAACAACAAAAGCACCCCAAAAAACAGGATTGGCAGAGTGTCGCTCAGAAGTAACCACTCCGTGTCGGGTGCTAAGGGTGGCTCAATCTCCATAAACTCTAACGCTGGATTAAAGTTCAGCGCCGTTTCTAAGGTTTCTACCTGTTCGCTTAACTCTAATTCTGCAACGCTATGTGATACCTCAGTTGCCATAGACACCTCTGCTGGACGGGGTTGACGGTTTTGAACTTACTGAGTTTATAGAGTGGTCTGGATTGATTTCACCCGCTGTCTCTGCCGTTGAAAGCTCGCCCTGCAAAACGCCAAAAGCAGTCGTTGGGGCATCTGCTCGCATTACAATCGGCTCAACGCCGGCTTGCCGCAGTGTGTCGAACAGTTGTTGATGATACGCATTTGACCAGGCCTGGTAGGTTGCGCGTTGTGACGCGCTGACGAAAGAGTGGACGGCTTGATGAGTGACGGATTGCAACTGCAACCCATCTAGGTTCGGCAGTTCAAGTTCTGCTGGGTCCTGAATGACGACGGCTTTCAACAGCACATTCTGCTGCAGTGCCGTCAATATTTCGGTGGTGTTTGAATTCGCGTCGTGAAAATCGCTGATGAGCATTAAGCGGGAACCGGGCCATACTTGCTGTCTAAGAGACATCAAAACATCATTAATGTGCGGTTCTTCACGAGCTTCCTGCGCCGTCATAGGAGGACAGGCTACGGCAAAACTCTCCATCAAATGAGTGTAAGCGCCACGGCCTTCAAAAGTAGGCGTAAAGGTCAAAGAGGCGGCTAAACGTGCGCCCATAACGGGAATACCCCCTTGTTGCGCTAACCAAGCAAAATAACCGGCGACACGGGCCGCTTGCGTGGCCTTCAAGCGTACTCGCGTTCCAAAACGCATGCTCTGTCGCTGGTCGACCAAAATCACCCAACTCTCTTGGCGCTCTTCTTGATACAGTTTGGTAAAGACTTGCCCAGTTTTGGCCATCAATCGCCAGTTAATGCGTCGAATCTCATCGCCCATCTCATAAGGTCGACTCTCTTCGTACTCCAATCCGCCCCCCATAAAACGACTGCTCTGCTCCCCTTGGCGCAGCGCATCACTCAACTTTGGGTTGTGCGCTAACCGCTGAGTAATCAGCGCCAACTCATCGGCCAAAACCAGCATTTCATTGGCAGATAACAACGGTTGATGCGTGTTGTTTGCGCGACTTTTTCGGCGATTGTTTTGTCGATTTAAACCCGCATAAGCAGGCAGCCCATTCGGTAGCCAAGCCGGCAACCAAACCGACCAGGCCTGCTTGAATTGGTGAACCAGTTTGTGAGAGAGAGAGAACAGTGACACCTTAAAAAGCCTTTAACCGTGAATTTTTTGCATGACAAAGAGCCAGGTTTACAGTCGCATGTTTGGCGACCGGTGAGCACACATTAACGCACACATTAACGTTTATGAGCATTTATGATTATTTTTGAATCAGCGGGACCGGCACCAACTCTGAAATTCTTTGAATCACCGAGTTCGCCGTCCACTGCTGGGCGCGGCCGCTGAAGCTTATCGCCAACCGATGGCGTAAAACATCGGGCAGCAACTGCAGTACATCGTCTGGCGTGACAAAGTCACGACCCTGCAACCAAGCATAAGCGCTGGCTGCGTGCAGCAACGCAATCGAAGCTCGGGGCGAGGCGCCAATCTCAACGACTCCGGCCAAACTTGGGTCTAGCTGTTCTAATTTACGAGTAGCCGAGATCAAAGCGACCATGTAACGCTCAACCGGTTCAGAGACGTGCAATTCCGCGACCTGACGCCGTGCTTGCATGACACTGCTTGGGGTTAAAAAATCCACCATCTCAACTTTATCACTCCCGAAGTGGTGCGAGCGGTCACGGCGTAAAATCTCCAATTCCTCTTCTTCAGTTGGATATTCAAGTACTAAATGCAACATGAAACGGTCTAACTGCGCCTCTGGCAACGGGTAGGTGCCACTTTGCTCCAAAGGGTTTTGCGTGGCCATCACTAAAAACATCTCAGGCAATGGACGCGTTTGCCCTCCGGCGGTGACCTGTTGTTCAGCCATCGCTTCCAACAGCGCCGACTGTACTTTTGGCGGCGCACGGTTAATTTCGTCCGCCAGCACAATCTCGTTGAATATCGGGCCTTTTACAAAACTCAAAGCGCCTGTATTGACATCTAAAACGTCCGAACCCATCACGTCGCCAGGCATTAAATCAGGTGTAAATTGAATGCGTTGAAAGCTGGCATGAACCCCATTTGCTAAGGTTTTTACCGCGGTGGTTTTCGCCAGGCCTGGTGGGCCTTCTAATAGGACATGACCGCCGGTCAGCAAGGCAATCATCATCTTGTCCAGTAGCGCTTCTTGACCGACAATCACGGTTTGTAAATACTGCTTTAAGGCCTGGAATTCTGCTTGAAAATTTGTTTCTGTCGACATACATTTCCCTATTGTCTACGACGCTTAGTTATGGAAACCGTTATGGAAACCATTGAGTGACGGTTAAAGAGTGTTAAGACAGCAAACCCGAGATAAAATTGAGCCTCGGAGCCGATAAAACCTGCCTTGAGACTTTGCTAAAACGTTCTGCACGCAGAACATGAATCATGACGGCTCACACCAGTCAATGCCACTCAACTCAATGACTTCTTGTGTATCTTTTTTATACTTTTCCATATCTTTAAATGGGTGAGCCATACGCCATATCACTCAACCTCTCTTAACCACTGGCAAATCATTCTACGATATTGATTCCTTTAATTCAGGAGTATTTTAAGGTCGAATGATTAGGCTTATCTAGGCTTAAAGCCTATTCAACTATTAAGTTGAATAATAAAATTAAAGACTTATAATTGTCAAGTTACTGGTCACTTAAATATAAGGATTTCATCATGTCAATTCCGCTGTCTATTTTTTCTAAACCTCAATCCTCATCGTTTTCTAAGCCTTCTAAAATCCTGACGCTTAGCGCCTCATTGCTGGCGGGTTTACTTATCTTTTCGGCGCCCATGGCTCAGGCCGCTGGGGCAGAAGAGGTCAAGGCCTCCTATAACGGCTTAACAGTCAACGCGAATGTGGTCTTGGCCGAAGGTAAAACCTTAGCCGACCACGTGGTGTTATTAACCCACGGCACTCTGACGCACAATGACCGTGAAACCTATAAAAGCATCCAAAGACTGTTGGCTAAAAAAGGCATCAGCTCGGTGGCGCCTAACTTAAGTTTTAACGTCAACGACCGTCATGGCGAAGCAGACTGTTCCATTTTACAAAGCCATACTCATGAAGACGCCATGACTGAAATCGGCTTCTGGGTAAAATGGCTGGCCGATAAAGGCACGCAATCCATTACCTTAATGGGACACTCACGCGGGGGCAACCAAACCGCTTGGTACAGCGTCGAACAGGACAGCGATTTGATTAAAGATGTGGTCTTAATTGCACCTGCAACTTGGTCAAATGCAACTGCGCACAGCGATTATGAGAAAAGCTTTCAAGTGGCACTGCAACCTCTGTTAACCTCTGCTGAAAAAAATGTCAAAGCCGGTAAAGGCGATACCGTCATGAAAAAAGTTAACTTTATCTACTGCACAGACGCCGACGCCACGGCCAAAGCCTTTGCCAGCTACTACGGCAACGAAGCTCGCATGGATACGCCTACTCTGCTGAAAAAAGCCACAAAGCCAACCTTAGTGATTATCGGTTCAGACGACACAGTCGTGGCAGACTTGGCTGAGAAGATGGAAGGTGTCGACAATTCACTGGTCACCACCACCACCATTGAAGACGCCGATCACTTCTTCTTAGATTTTGCGGCGGAAGATTTGGCTGAAAAAGCGGCTGACTTCATTCAGTAATCGCCCATCAAGTTTCTCTGGTTATAGATTTCTAGGCAGGTTAACGCCTAGAAACTGGCTATTTCAGTGAACAATTCGCGTAGAATTTGGCCCGCTTTTAGCCTGTTTTCGGCCTAAAAGTACTCTGACACTAAGGCATTTTTTAAATGGACTCTTGCGAAAACAATCTAAAACTCTGCTTATTTGAACAACTTGCCCAAATCGGTAAATCCCTTGGGCACGCAAATCGACTGCTGATTTTGGATGTGTTGGCTCAAGGCCCCTGCCAAGTGGACGTATTAAGTCAAAAACTCGATTTAAGTGTGGCGAATGTCTCTAAACATCTGCAGCACTTAAAACAAGCAGGCCTGGTCGTTAATGAGGTGCAAGGCACGCAACGCATTTATCAACTCAGTGATGAGAGGATTGTGCCGTTGATTCAAACCTTGCGTCACATTGCCGAACAGCAAATGGCGCAAGTTTCGACCTTGCTCACTGAAAAGCTCTATCCCCGTGCGCCCTTAATGCCCTTTAATCCCAAAGAGCTTAAACAAGCGGTCAAAGAGAACAAAGTCACGTTGTTGGACGTGCGCCCAAGCGATGAATTTCGTGCGGGACACATCCAAGGTGCAATTAACTTGCCGATTGAGTCACTGGACAACCCGGCCACTCAAAGCGCAGCTCTCTCCCAACTGCCACCACAGAAACCAATTGTCGTTTATTGCCGAGGGCCTTACTGTTTATGGTCTTATGAAGCGGTTGAAACACTGCAAGCGAGCGGCCACACTGCCAGTCGTATGCCGGAAGGTTATCCGGAATGGGTGATGCAACAGGCCTAATTCAATTCTTTCTCTACTTAATCTTTCTCTACTTAATAAAGCCTTCTTCCCAGGAACTCTTCTTAAGATGACCTCTTTGCTAAAGCCTTACGCCTTGTTAACCCTGATGTTAACTTGATTTATCCTCAATCTATCCTTTTTTAACCCTTGCAAATAATAACGTCCCCCCTACAATTAAAACTCTTCGCTCGATGCTTAAGGAATCGTTACCACAATGAACCATTTCAGCCTGAACCCAGTGCGTAAATTTCGCCTAGATTCGTTCGCCCTTTTTTACGCGGGCGCTTACAGTGTTTCACTTTGCACCGTGTTTTTTTTGATCTCCCTCGCATTATTGCCGGTCGCTGCGCACTCAGCCGAGCCGCCTTCACCACAAACCGTTCAACCAAAACCTAATAAAAAACCGGCTACCTCGATCATCGCCTACCAAGTACAGCAGATTGATCAGCCAAAACAGATCAGCGTCTTGGGCAACTTACAGGCGCAGAATGCAATTCAACTGGCGGCCAATGTCACCGAAATGATTCAGGCGATTCATTTTGTAGACGGTCAAACCGTCGTTAAAAACCAGCTGTTGGTCGAACTGGACAATCGCGAGGAGCTGGCGCTGCTGGCGGAAGCGGACGCGTCGGTCTACGAAAGTCGATTGCAATACCAACGCGTGAAAGACGTAGTCAATCGGGGTTCGGTCACGCAATCTTTGGTCGATGAAAAATACAGTATTTGGCAGACTGCCAAAGCCAACTACCAAGTGATTCAAGCCCGTCTGGCCGACCGTAAAATCGTCGCCCCTTTTGCAGGTCAGCTTGGATTTAGCACACTTTCGGTCGGCGCGCTCGTCACTCCTGGCACTGAAATTGTCAGCTTGGATGACAATCGCGTGATGAAACTAAACCTGTTTGCCTCCACCGAGCACCTGCCAGTTTTAACCGTCGGCCAAACGGTCAGCGTCCGCACCGTCGCCTTTCCAGACCGAGTCTTTCTGGGCAAAATCAACGCCATTTCTCCTCGCCTAGAACACAATCTGCGCATGATTAAGCTCATGGCGTTAGTGGACAACCCGGAGCGTCTCTTAAAGAGCAATATGATGGTGGAAGCCAGCATTGGTCTGCCCGATAAACAACAGTTGATTGTGCCAAACACCGCGCTGATCATGTTGGGAGACCATCAATACGTTTACCGTCTGCACAAGCAGGGTGAGGTTTATCAGGCGGAAAGAGTCGAAGTTTTTACCGGAGAGGTGGGAGAAACCTACACCGAAGTCACCTCGGGATTGAACGCTGAAGACTTGGTGGTCAGTCAGGGCGTAATGCGGGTGAAAGATAAAGCACAAGTGCAGATTAAAGCCTTGCAAGGCGATCTACTTCAAGAAGAGTTGCTACGCACGATGCCTGTCAACTCAAGACCTGCAAACTCAAAGTCTGTAACGTCCACGCCTGTAATGCCTGCAACCTCTAAGCCCTTGACTTTTAACCACTCTAAACTGACGCTCGACCCCCAACTGGGGGTTGTATCCACTTCTTTTTCTAAAAAGGCCTCTTAACGATGTGGTTATCTGATACTGCGGTTAAACGACCGATTCTTGCGATCGTCGCCTCCCTTTTGCTATTAGCGTTTGGTCTAATGGCCTTTGATCGCATGAGTTTGCGTGAATATCCCAATATCGATCCGCCGATTGTCAGCATCAGCACCAGTTATTTAGGCGCTTCGGCCGAGGTCGTTGAGAGCCGTATTACCAAGTTGATTGAGAACCGAATTTCTGGTGTGCCCGGCATTCTATTTATAGAATCCAGCTCCAGCGACGGTCAGTCTCACATTAAAATTGAATTTTCGACCGAACGAAACATCGACGACGCCGCCAATGACGTGCGCGATCGTATCTCGCGGATTCTCGATAACTTGCCCGAACAAGCGGACATGCCTGAGGTGGAAAAAGTCGATGGCGATGACAACGTCATCCTTTGGTTTAACCTGAACAGTGACCAAATGAGCATTCCCGAACTGACCGATTACGCCAGCCGCTATCTGGTAGATCGTTTCTCAACCTTGGATGGTGTTGCCACAGTGCGCATTGGTGGTGGTCAGTCCTACGCCTTGCGCATTTGGCTCAACCCCCAACAGATGGCCCTCTACGGCATCAGCACGCAAGACGTTGAGCAACAGTTACGAAGTGCCAATTTAGAACTGCCGGTCGGCTCGGTGCAAGGCGAGCACGTGCTTTACAGCCTACAAGTCAATCGACCTTTAAATACTGTGGCAGACTTTCAGAATCTCATCATCAAACAAGATCAGCAAATCGGCCAAATCACCCTCTCTGAGATTGCCGAGGTAGAACTGGGAGCCGTCGAACGTCGTCGCCTGTTTCGTGGCAACGGCCAACCGATGGTTGGCCTTGGGATTATCAAACAATCCAATGCCAACACCTTAAGCGTTGCCAGGCTGGCGCGTGAACGCAAAGATCTTGTCAATCAAGATCTGCCTAACGGCTTGCGACTCGCCGAGAGTTTTGACTCCTCTATCTTTATTCAACAAGCGGTGGATGAGGTTTATAAAACCCTTTTAATTGCGCTGGCGCTAGTCTCTTTGGTCATGTTGGTGTTCTTAAAGAGTTGGCGTGCGGCCTTGGTGCCAATGGTAACTCTACCGGTCTCTTTGGTGGCAACCTTCGGCGTTTTATGGGCGCTCGGATTTTCCGTTAATTTGCTTACTTTGCTGGCGCTGGTCTTAGCAATTGGCTTGGTGGTGGATGATGCGATTGTGGTCTTAGAGAACACTCAACGCCACCTGGAGAAAGGCTATCCACCGAACGCAGCGGCTTACTTAGGAACACGCCAAGTCGGCTTTGCGGTGGTGGCGACAACCTTAACCTTGATTGCGGTCTTTCTGCCAATCGCTTTTTTAGAGGGGCAAATTGGACGACTGTTTTCGGAGTTTGCCATTACCCTCGCGGTGGCGGTGATCTTCTCCAGTTGGGTGGCTTTAACGCTGTCGCCGGCGATTGCCGCCTACGTTTTAAAGCCAATCAAGCGAAGCAAATCGGACGACTCTGGCTTAAAACCGGATTTAAACGCCAGCGCAAAATCCAAATTTAAACCCGGCAAACCCCCTCACTTTTTTAAGCGTTTGCTGCTTAAAAACCTGCGTTATCCGTGGATGAGTTTGCTGGTGTTTATCGGCATCAGCGTGACGGCGATTTATTTGGCCCAAAAGGTGCCACAAGAGTATGTCCCCAAAGAGGA
>CAZVPH010000027.1:0-4825 GCA_964628125.1 uncultured Thiosulfatimonas sp.
ATAAGAAATATCGGTCAAAATAAGCCCAATAATGTATAAAACCGAGCCTAAAAACACCATGGCTTTCACAACGCCAAAATCTTGAGCGTTAATCGCATCCAACGTATAACTGCCCAGGCCCGGTATGCCGAAGAAAGACTCCATAATCAAACTGCCCATAAACAGCGTTGGAATGACCACCACAACCCCCGTTAAAATTGGCAACATGCCATTTTGCAGGACATGACCAAACAACACCTTTAAATCCGATAAACCTTTTGCGCGTGCGGTTCGAATATAGTCTTTATTCATCTCTTCTAAAAAGATACTACGATACCAGCGCATGCCGGCGCCGATACCCGAAAACACACCGATCAAGATCGGTAAAATCAGAAACTTAAGCCCATCCCAACCTTCGCTGTATCCGGATATGGGCACCCAATGCCATATTTTACTGAATAAAACCTGGCCTGCGATAATGTAAAACAGCCCAGAAATAGACATGATCGCCACCGCCACCATCATGGTCGCGGTGTCTAACACCGAGCCCCTAAAGAGAACGATCAACAGCGCCAGCGCAATATTGGTGACCAAACCGATGATAAAAGTAGGCAGTGCAATCGCCAAACTTGGCCACATGCGCTCATAGATATCCGCCTTAATGTGCCGACCTGAATCGGATTGGCCAAAGTCAAACACAAACAGTTTCATCGACTCTTGAACAAACAAGGTCTGTTGAATTTTGTTAAGTCCGGGCGCTTGTGCATTAAAAAACAGAGGTTTGTCGTAACCGCGGTCCACTTTCCAGGCTTGAATCATTTCGGGCGATGTCTGCTTGGCACCCAGTTGCGCGCGCGCCATATCGTCTGGCGTATTCACCATAAAAAACAACGCAAAGGTAATGACATTGACGCCAATTAAAATCGGCACCGCAAACAGTACTCGCCTAATAATGTAAGCAAACATCTAAACATTCTCACTTTTTTTAACGGCTTGAATGACCGCGCTTTGACGTCGTTGATAAGCCCGTCGCAACGGATAAATACTGACAACTGCAACCATAAATACGATTAGCATTGGCCAGATAACCGCTTGATTCCATTGAGCTTGCTGACGAACGCGCTCCTCGACATCAATTCGTCGGTATTTTACGGTGTTATTCGCCAATGGGTTCGGCCAGACATTGTGTAACCAACTGTGATAGAGCGCCAAAGACTTAGGATGATACCCCCACACCCACGGCGCGTCCTGTTGCAACAAGCTCGTCATTTTTTGAATAATCGCAAAACGCTCGGGGGTGTTGCTCATGGTTCTCATTTTTAAAAACAGCGCATTAAACTCCGGGTTGTCGTAGTTTGCGCTGTTAATGCCAGAGCCGTTGGTGTTGATGGTGGCGTTACCGCCGTAGAGTAAAAACAGAAAGTTTTCAGGGTCGGGATAATCGGCGTTCCAGCCCCAAGAGAACATCTGCACCTTGGCACCACGCACCTTATCTTGGAAGCGATTGTAATCGGTCGCACGAATCACCAGTTCAATACCAAGTTTGGCGAACTGCTTGCGGTACCAACTCAACATCGACTGGCTATCAGGACCCGTCGCCGCGGTATCATAATGCAGGGTTAAAGGCGTTCCATCCTTCTGGCGACCACTGGGATAACCCGCTTCCGCCAGCAGTTGTCGTGCAACTTCGAGCGATTTCCGTTGGGAACGATTTTCGATCCAATCGAACAACACGGGGTTATTGCCCGCTTCTGCCTCTTGGTAGCCAAAGATCCCTGGCGGAATGGGGCTTTGCGCAGTAACACCACGACCATTAAGAAAGATAGAGATATACTCTTCAAAGTTAATGGCAATGCTCAACGCTTGTCTCAGCTTGCGTTTTTCTTCAGAGTAGCCACCGACCACCGGATCGGCCATATTAAAGCCAAAATACATAATTGTTGGCTGCGTCATATTTAGAAACTGGATGCCTTTCTCTTCCATCTCTTTGGTCAAACTCATCGAGCCAGAGGTAGAGACTGAAACCGCTTGATCAAAACTGTCCGAGCTGACCCCCGAGGCATCGTAATAGCCTTGTAAAAACTTGTTCCACAAGGGAACACTCTCTTTTTCAAGTGAATAAATGACCTCTTTCACAAACGGCAGGCGCTCACCCGCGTCATTCAATAAGGCTCTGTCGGCCTCTTCGGGCAAGCCGTCAGTGGGGTAAAAATCTGGGTGATAATTTGGATTGGCCAGTAATCGCATCCGCTTATTGGGGTTGTTTTCAATGAGTTGATAAGGACCAGTGCCCACGGGGGAAGTGTCCAGGGTTAAGTTCTTTTCGACCAGGCCTGGTTGTTTATAAAACCGTACCGCTTCCCATGGAATCGGCGCAAAGAAGTTCATGCTTAACCAATAGAGAAACTGCGGATAAACCCCCTTAACCCTAACTTTATAGTGATAGTTATCAATAACTTGAACGCCACTTATTTCAAATAAGTTTAAGTCTATGAAATGTGTTTTTGTGGTCTTATTGTTGGCCAACAACTCTTTTTGATAGGCTTTCGTCACCGTTTCAGAAAACGCCTTTAGCCCTTCTACATACTCCGTCATGGAATCAAGGATCGGCGAATGATTCTGCCTTAACGCCATGCGCTTGAGCGCATAAACATAGTCGGCGGCAACCAACTCTCGCGTGCCGACTCTCTCAAAATCTCGCAGGCTTTTTATCGATGCTAAGGCATTTGAATCAAGCGCATGATAAGCAAACACTCCCTGTTCATCTTTTGCAAATGCCGGGTGAGGTTGAAACTCGATCCCCGGCTTAAGCGTGAAAAGATACTCTGTAAACGCAATATTTGGGTGCGATTCTGCCACCACTTTCTCGTTAGTATCTAAATAAGTGGTTTGCGGCATCTCGGTGAGTGTTAGAGGTTCTAACGTATAAGGACGCTTTAAATAATGGTACTGCAGCGGTGGTTCATAGATCTGGCTTAAAATAGCCCACTCATTAGAACTGTATGAGACCACGGGGTCTAAATGCTTTGGGGACTCACTAAACGAACTAAAGAGTGTTTGTGAATTGGCTTGCTCATTTGTATAAGGGCTGTTCCAAGCCGACATAAAAACAGCAGCGGAATCTGTCGGAGCGGTCGTTGGCGCCGCTGTCGTGTAACCCGGCGTAACCGTCAGCGCTAGTGTGACGGTGACAGCCAGTGCCGACAATCTACTGCAACGATTAAGCGCGGGGGGTAAAACACGCCCGGGATTCATGACTGACCTAAGCGGATGAGTTGACAACAACGATACATTTAAAAAATTCACTGACGACTTATGCACTCTAAAATAAGGTTAACGGCTCGGTAGGCTAATGTAAGGCAATAATCACTTTAACCTAAGCCTGTTTTTAAACGCTGCAACCAAAAATTACAGCCTTTATAACAGACTGTTTAGCGTTATAATGCTCATAAAATTTATTACTCATCATACGTGATTTTTGAACAAATTTGACGTAATTATAAGACTCAATAAGATTGGAGAACAACATGGGATTCCTTACTGGAAAGAAAGTTTTAGTCATCGGTGTCGCAAACAACAAGTCGATCGCTTATGGCATTGCGAAGCAGATGCACGCCCAAGGTGCTGAAATTGCCCTGACCTACCAAAATGAAAAACTGAAAGGCCGTGTTGAAAAAATTGCTGAAGAACTTGGCTCTTCGATTGTTTTACCACTGGACGTTGCGAATGATGACGAAATCAACCGTGTGATGGCGGAACTCGCTAAAAGCTGGGCGGACGGACTGGATACTTTAGTGCACTCGGTTGCATTCGCACCCCGCGCCGAGTTGGAAGGCCGTATGATCGACGCCTCTACCCGTGAAGGTTTTGCCATTGCTCACGACATCAGCGCCTACAGTTTAACGGCCTGCACTAAAGCCGCCTATGAGATGCTAAAAGCCAAGAACGGCTCTGTCATCACCGTTTCCTATTTGGGGGCTGAACGCGCGGTGCCTAACTACAATGTCATGGGAATTGCAAAAGCCTCTCTTGAGGCAACGGTTCGCTATTTGGCTGCTGATTTAGGTCAAGACGGCATCCGCGTTAACGCGGTGTCAGCCGGGCCTATTCGCACTTTAGCAGCAGCAGGAATTAAAGACTTCCGCAGCATGCTGGATAAAGCAGCGGCGGCCACCCCACTGCGCCGAAATGTCACCATCGAAGAAGTCGGCAATACTGCGGCTTTCCTCTGTTCTGATTTAGCCTCAGGCATTACCGGTGAAATAACCTATGTAGACGGTGGCTTTAACATTACGGCATCAAACTAGGCGAATTATCAGACGAATCTGTTTGAGGAAATCACTGTTCTTTTAAAAAACCGCACTTGTTGCGGTTTTTTTATAGCGCCTGCAAGCGGCAACGAACCTCTATAAGCGTTTTACACAACTCTCTAAACCCTCTCTTTGGTAAGCTCTTGGCAATCAAACGACCAGGCCTGGTTATCCTTCTGCTCGACAGGGATACGGACAGTGGAAGGTGGCATAAAGTTTGGAGCGTTTTTTTAGAGAGTCGGACATGAGTTAACTAGGGCCGAAAAAGTAGGAATAAGAAATTTGCAGCATTTAGAATGAATACTTCTGTCATTAAACACTTTAAAATTTTCACTTACGCAATTTAAACCAAGAGTCGTTAATCCTTAAAGTTAAACCCTAAAACAAAAAAAGCCACTGCAAACTTATTTGCAGTGGCTTTTTATCAATCCAAATGCGCTTGTGCACCTGATTGGCGCTTGGGCTTATTTAGCTTGCTTAGAATATGGCGGTCCTGAAGAGACTTGAACTCTCGGCCTCCCACGTGACAGGCGGGC
>CAZVPH010000027.1:4925-11393 GCA_964628125.1 uncultured Thiosulfatimonas sp.
ACCAGTGACCCTCGCCTTGTAAGGGCGATGCTCTCCCAGCTGAGCTAATCACCCTGGGGGCGCCTTAAGACGGCTTATAAATGCGTCTTAAAGCATTGCAACACAAGTTATAAACTTTGTTGCAATCCATCGAACTGTTTACACGACAGTGTTTATACCGTGATAACCAGATCAACTTTAAAATATGGCGGTCCTGAAGAGACTTGAACTCTCGGCCTCCCACGTGACAGGCGGGCGCTCTAACCAACTGAGCTACAGGACCAAATGGTGGGTGATACTGGGTTCGAACCAGTGACCCTCGCCTTGTAAGGGCGATGCTCTCCCAGCTGAGCTAATCACCCTAATGGTACTTTCTATGCTTTTATCTAGATTTTAACGCTCTTTAGTAAGCAAGCTTAACAGGATCATTGAACCTACATCTAGAACCTTATTGATGTGGCGTATTATAGTGCGCCCTGGCAACATGTCAATCTTGTTTTTAATGTTTTTAGCATATTTTTAAAGAGGTTTTGTTAACCGATTGTTTTAAGACAACATATGAACCTAGTGTCGTAGAACGGTTATTGAATAACGCACAGCTTTTAGGCCCTATAAACAAAAAAACCCTTAATGAATAAGGGCTTTGAAACGAACTTTACGTCGGTTAAAACGAAAGGTTATACGTTTACACTGTCTTTAAGTGCTTTACCGGCTGTAAACTTAGGTACCTTAGCAGCAGGAATTTGCATCTCTGCGCCGGTCTGTGGGTTACGTCCAGTACGTGCCGCACGGTCACTTACTTTGAAGGTACCAAAACCGATGATCGCAACAGAATCGCCCTTACTCATTGCACCTGTAATTGCAGCAACCGTTGCATCCAGTGCTTTTGCCGCATCAGCTTTTGTTAGACCAGCTGTTTCTGCAATTGAACTTACTAATTCAGACTTATTCATTGTTATCTCCATGACATTTTTTAATGTTGTTAAGTATCCACCGCTTTGGGTACAGCATTTATAGCAATCAACCGCAAAGGCTGTCAAGCAAAAACGCTGTTTTTTGGTGATTAATGATGATTAGTGCTGTTTTCGGGAATTTTTTCCACCTCAGCTTCTTTAAAAACACCGCTTTTCGCATCTATGCTTAAGGGTTTAGGCTTTTCCGTTAGAGCCAACTCCAAAACCTCATCAATCCATTGAACCGGACAGATCTCAAGCTGGTTTTTAACCTCTTCCGGCACCTCTGCTAAATCTCGCACATTATCATGCGGGATCAACACTCTCTTGATACCACCGCGCAGGGCTGCCAACAACTTCTCTTTAAGGCCACCAATTGGCAAGACCTCCCCTCTTAAGGTGATCTCACCTGTCATCGCCACATCAGCCCTCACAGGGATACCTGTAAAAACGGAAGTAATCGCTGTACAGACAGCGATTCCCGCACTTGGTCCATCTTTTTTAATCGCGCCTTCCGGAAAATGCACATGTAAATCAAATTTCTCGTAGAAATTTGGCTCAAGTCCAAGTGCATTTGAACGACTGCGTATCACGCTCATGGCGGTCTGAACCGATTCTTGCATTACGCTGCCTAACTGCCCTGTGCTGTCGAGTTTTCCTTTGCCAGACATGGCAGTCGCTTCAATTCTAAGCAAATCGCCACCGACGCGCGTCCAAGCCAACCCAGCAACTTGACCGATTCGATTCATCTCATCAATCAAGCCAATGCGATAACGAGCCACTCCTAAATACTCTTCTAAATCATCAGGGGTGACCGTGATTTTTTTAGAGACTTCGCCGGTGACGATTTTCTTGACCGCTTTACGACAAATTTTAGCCAGTTCTCGAGCCAGTAATCGAACACCCGCTTCGCGCGTATAATGCTGAATAATCGCCTTAACGGATGCTTCTTGAATCTCTAACTCACCTTTTTTAAGGCCATGATCCTTCGCCGCTTTTGGCAACAAGTGTTGGAGCGCGATATTGAGTTTCTCTGGCTCTGTATAGCCAGGAAGGTGAATAACCTCCATTCGATCCAACAAGGCTTCAGGAATATCCATCGAGTTAGAAGTCGCGACAAACATTACATCTGACAGATCATAATCCACTTCGAGGTAGTGGTCGTTAAAGGTCGAGTTTTGTTCAGGATCAAGAACCTCTAAAAGCGCCGAAGCTGGATCGCCACGCATATCACTTGACATTTTATCAATCTCATCCAATAAAAACAGCGGATTGGTGGTCCCTGCTGTCTGCATTTTTTGGATAATCTTACCTGGCAAAGCGCCAATATAGGTTTTTCGATGCCCGCGAATCTCCGCCTCATCGCGCACTCCACCCAGTGACATTCGGACGTATTTACGATTGGTTGCTCCCGCAATAGAGCGTGCCAGCGTGGTTTTACCCACGCCTGGAGGCCCGACAAGACATAAAATAGGCCCTCTCATCTTACGAACGCGCTGTTGTACCGCCAGATACTCAATAATGCGCTCTTTGACCTTCTCAAGCCCATAATGCTCTGCGTCTAAGAAAGCTTGGCCTTTGTTTAAATCTTTAGAAACCCGGCTACGTTTTTTCCAAGGGATATCCAGCAGCCAATCTAAATAATTCCGGACCACGGTCGCTTCTGAGGATTGAGCAGGCATCATCTTTAATTTTTTCAGCTCGGATTTGGCCTTCGCTTTCGCTTCTTCTGGTAAACCCGCCGCTTCAATACGTTCATTTATCTGATCATGCTCATTGACGACCGTCTCATCGCCCTCGGCAAGCTCGTTATGAATCGCCTTTATTTTTTCATTTAGATAGTACTCGCGCTGGGTTTTATCCATCTGCTTTTTAACGCGCGTGGTAATGCGTTTTTCAGACTCTAAAAACTCTAACTCAGTCTCAACCATCGCCAACATACGCTCTAAACGGGCATTCGTTGAAGTAATTTCCAGCAAGGACTGCTTATCGCTGACCTTTAAATTAACGTTGGCTGAAATAAGGTCTACGATGCGCTCGGGATTCTCCTCTTTTTGAACGGAGGACTTCACTTCTACAGGCACTTTTTTCTTCAGGTCAGCGAAACTTGAGAACTGACTCTTTAAAGCTCTCATCAACGCCAGTGTTTCTCCATTTATGGGTTCGCTGGTTTTGATTGCGCTAATATCACCTTGTAAGACAGCCCCTTCATTGTGCAAACTTATCAGCTCAAACCGTTGAAGGCCTTCTACTAATACTTTCACCGTGCCGTCAGGCAATTTTAACAACTGCAGTATATTGGCCATTGTCCCAACCGTGTAAAGGTCCTCTAGTTGCGGCAAATCCTGCTCGGCGCTTTTTTGAGCAATCAAAAATATTTGTTTGTCACCACTCATGGCTTCATTTAGGGCGTGGATGGACTTTTCTCGGCCGACAAATAAGGGCATTACATTACCAGGGAATACAACCACGTCCCTTAAAGGCAATACCAATACATTCATTTTCATACTTACTTGGTCAATATCCATGTTTTATCCTCTTTACCGGAGTTTTAAGCTCGCTAGATTACACGTTAAAAAAACCCAGACAAGCTGGGTTTAATTAAGATCGCTCCCACCTTTATGGGCATCTAATTGCTTTTTACAAGAGCTCTATTGGCTGTGGCTAATATATTGCACCCTTTAATCTAAACCGGCTGCTTAACATCGATTACTCACTTGCCGCCTTTTTAGGCGCTTCATCATAATAAACCAACATAGGGGGTTTTGTGCCTAGAACCGTCGCTTTATTAATGACGACCTTTTCAACATTTTTCAAGCTCGGAAGATCATACATAGTATCAAGCAACAGAAGCTCTAAAATAGAACGCAGCCCACGAGCCCCCGTTTTACGTGCAATTGCCAGCTTAGCGATTTGAGTAAGTGCGTCCTTTCTAAACTGCAACTCGACACCTTCTAGTTCAAACATTTTCTGGAATTGTTTAACAAGCGCGTTTTTAGGCTCGGTTAAAATTTTCACCAGTGCCTCTTCATCAAGCTCTTCCAAAGTTGCAATCATCGGCAAACGACCGACGAACTCAGGAATTAAACCAAACTTAATCAGATCTTCTGGTTCAATTTTCTTATACTTCTGAGTGACCGTTAATTTATTTTCGGCCGTTTTAACCTCAGCAGAGAAACCGATTCCAATATTGGTCTCTGTCCGTTGATCAATGATCTTCTCCAGCCCTTCAAACGCCCCGCCCACAATGAACAAAATCTTTGAAGTATCGACTTGGATCATATCCTGGCTAGGGTGTTTACGGCCTCCTTGTGGTGGCACGGAGGCGACCGTACCTTCAATCAATTTCAATAGAGCTTGCTGAACGCCTTCGCCCGAAACATCACGAGTAATCGACGGGTTTTCAGATTTACGAGTGATTTTATCAATTTCATCAATATAAATAATACCGCGCTCGGCTTTTTCGGGATCATTATCACAACGTTGCAACAAGCTTAAAACAATACTTTCAACGTCTTCACCGACATATCCGGCCTCGGTCAGTGTGGTTGCATCGGCGATCGCAAACGGAACATCTAGTAATCGCGCTAAGGTTTGTGCTAAAAGCGTTTTCCCGGAACCCGTTGGGCCAATCAATAAAATATTGCTTTTAGTGAGTTCAACATCGTCTTTTATATGCGCATTTTTTAATCGTTTATAGTGATTGTAGACGGCAACGGCAAGCACCTTTTTAGACTGCTTCTGACCAATCACATAGTCGTCTAAAATCGCACTGATTTCATGCGGGGTAGGCAAATTATCCAGCTCAAAAGGAGACATCTCTTCTTCGCCAAACTCTTCGCGTAAAATATCGTTGCATAATTCAACACACTCATCACAAATATAAACAGATGGGCCTGCAATTAACTTTCTTACTTCATCTTGGGTTTTACCACAAAATGAACAATCTAATGTTTTGTCTTCGCTCATCTTCTAACCTTATCGATTCGTCAGTACTTTATCAATTATTCCATAGTCGCACGCTTGCGCGGCGCTCATAAAATTATCACGATCAGTATCTTTCTCTATGATTTCCATCGGCTGCCCCGTATGATCGGCCAGCGCTTTATTCAAGCGATCTTTAATCTGCATAATCTCTTGTGCGTGTATTTGAATATCACTGGCCTGTCCTTGGAAGCCGCCCAGCGGTTGGTGGATCATGACACGAGAGTTGGGAAGCGCAAATCGTTTACCCTTCTCGCCGGCTGATAGTAAAAAAGCCCCCATGCTCGCCGCTTGGCCAATACACATAGTGCTGACATTCGGTTTAATGAAACGCATAGTATCGTAAATTGCCATCCCTGCTGTCACACTTCCACCTGGCGAGTTAATATACAGGTGGATATCTTTCTCTGGGTTTTCAGATTCTAAAAACAGCATCTGAGCAACAATTAGGTTCGCCATATGATCTTCAACCTGACCGACCAAGAAAATGACGCGCTCCTTTAAAAGTCTTGAGTAAATATCGTACGAACGCTCACCACGGCTCGTCTGCTCAACGACCATTGGTACCAATGCATTGTGAATCATATTATCCATATTCTATATTCCATCCTATTTAAAGTCTGCTGAAGACCTTTAGTTGCTCTCAATGAACAACCAAAGGTCTTCATCAATTTTCTAATGGTGTATCTTAGCCGTTTCTTAGGTAAAAAAAAACTTAACCCCACCGACAAATCGAAGATTTATCACTGGAATTAAGTTTTAACGTTGGGCTGCGTTAGCGAAACTCACCTTAACTCAAGTACAATTCTGCATAGTTCAGCTCAAGATGCCACACGCCATCATAATACCGACCAAAAATTGGTATTAAAGTAAGGCTAAGCGGCAGGAGCAATCACTTCATCGAACGACTTAGTGACCTTCGTTACCTTAGACTCAGCCAGTATTTTAGCCGCGACTTGGCTTTCTACTAAAATAGCACGGATTTCACTCTTGGCGCCTGGATTTTCAGCATACCAATTAATCACTTCTGCAGGGTCTTCGTATGAAGAAGCTTGCTCTGCAATATAGGCATTCACTTCATCATCCGTTGCTTCCAACTTGTTCACTTTGATGATATCGCCCAGAATCAGTCCTAATTTAACACGCTTCTTTGCCTCCTCTTCAAAATGAGCCGCTTCGATATTCACGTCCGCAGGGTTCACGCCTTGCTGTTGCATGTTTTGAAGCGCACGATCCATTAAGCCTTTAACTTCTTGGTCGACCAAAGATTTAGGAATATCCACCTCAACAATCGCTTCCAAAGAGTCGAGGACCGTTGTGCGATTCTTGCTTTCGACAGCACGCTTTAACTCTTTTGTCATGCTCTCTTTGATTTCAACCTTAAGTGCTTCTTCCGTCCCTTCCTCAACACCGAATGACTGAACAAACTCTTCATCCAGTTCAGGCAAGACCTTTGTCATAATTGAATGCACCGTGATGTCAAACGTCGCCACTTTACCTTTCAATTCTTCTGAATGGTACTCTTCCGGGAAAGTCACTTCAATAACTTTCT
>CAZVPH010000028.1:0-11113 GCA_964628125.1 uncultured Thiosulfatimonas sp.
CTCTCTTCAACGATGCTTTGTAACTGCGCGACAAAACCAATGTTTAACAACTGTTTGGCACTGATATTCACCGCCAAGGTAAGATGTTGTAAGGCAGGATCCGCCTGCCACTTGAACAATTGAGCGCAAGCGGTTCTCAAAACCCACTCACCGACTCGTAATATTTGACCGTTATTTTCAATCACTTGAATAAAGTCTGATGGGGGCACCATGCCTTTTTGTGGGTGATGCCAACGTATCAAAGCTTCCACCGACTGTACGGTGCTGTCGGTGTCCTCTTGCGCTTGGTAGTGCAACTCTAATTGAGCAAAGCCCATTTGAATAGCCACTTCCATGTCGTCTTCACACGCTTGAGCCTTCTCAACCCGCTCTTGCATCTCCAAGTTAAAGAAGCGCACTTTATTTCGCCCCTCTTTTTTAGCTTGATACATCGCCATGTCTGCACGCTTTAGAACTTCTTCATCACTCTGGTTTTTACCTAAAAACATCTCGACACCAATGCTTGCACTTGAGCGGTAAACGCCACTGCCGAGTTCAAACCCTTCCGTAAACGACTCTAGGATCCCGGTTGCAACGACTTTTACGGTGTTAATGGCATCCTCGCCCTTAAGCCCTAAGTCCGTTAACAACACCACAAACTCATCTCCACCTAAACGCGCGACGGTGTCTGTTTCACGCACCACACTCTTTAATCGTTTCGCAACTTGCATCAATAGCTCATCACCCATGGTGTGACCCTTGGTGTCGTTCAGGGCTTTAAAGTTATCTAAATCAATGAATATTAAGCCACCACATTGCTGTAGGCGTTCGCTGGTAACGATGGCTTGCTTTAAGCGCTCTATTAATAAACGTCGGTTCGGTAACTTTGTTAAAGGATCATAAAACGCCAGTTGCACAATCTCTTCCTGGGCTTTTTTCTGCTCCGTTATATCTGAAAAACTGCCAACGTACTGCGTGACTTCACCTGCCTCACTCAGAACTGCATCAATCGTTAACCACTCTAAAAAGAGTGCGCCATCTTTTCGACGATTCCAAACTTCACCTTGCCAATACTGCTTCTCTTGCATCGTCGTCCACATCTCAGCATAAAAATCTTTATTCTGCACGCCGGAACTTAAAAGCGCTCCCGGCGTCAAACCAATGACCTCATCAGACGCGTAGCCGGTCAACTTAGTAAACGCGGAGTTCACCCGAATAATGACCCCAGCAGAATCGGCGATAATAATTCCAACCTGGGTCTCAAAAGCGGTGGCAGCAATGCGCAGGCTTTCCGCGCTTTCGCGTTCGGACGTGATGTCATGGAACACCACCACATTCCCCTGGTTTCGCCCTCCTTCTACCAACGGTCGGCCTCTCATCTTTACCCAACGAGGCTCTTTTTCATAATTTAAAACCTGCAGCTCATTACTGAAATAGTCCTCGTTCGAACAACCTAAATAACAACATTTCCCAGGATGATCTACCGCCAAGCCTTCCGTGCGAAACAGGTCCTGAACGTGTTGGCCAATCACAGTCTCTTCTGTTCCCCCTAAAAAAGCTAAAGCCGCGCTGTTTATCTCCGTAATTAAACCTTCTGAATTCACTACGTAAAGCCCTTCGGCCATGGCCATATTAATGTGCTTTAAAAAGTTTAAGCTCTGCTGTTGTGCGCATTTCACGGACACCCAGCTAAAGCTAATAAAGCCCAATATAAGTGCCACAACTGTAGTCATTAAGGCAACGATCAGACCGTTGCTTAATAGCTGATCAAGCCCCTTAGCCTCAAGATAGGAGATGAGATACGCGCTATTCTCATCATTAAGGTCCTTTATGGCGGTAAAATTTAGCATTTTATAGCCACCATCGAGGTAAAAAGCTTGCGAAAAAGAGCTGCCTGAGGCCAGTCCTAAGGCGACGCGATGATCTTCTTTTGCGGCTCGACCCACGGCAGCCATCTCTTGAGACATCAGGGTGCTGGATGCATAAAGCTGTCCTTGCGGGTCGTCCTCTAACCATTTATCTGAAAAAATGCTCCCTCCAAAGATATGGTCGACATTTTCAGCCTGGCTAAGTTGCGGTAAGCTTTTTTTGTGAATTAAACGGTATTCCAGTCGACTATCCAAAAGCGCCATCTCATTTCGCAAGGACTCAAATGTCTGACTAAACTCTACTGTCCCGAGAAAAATATCATTTTTTATAATCGGGTAGACATGCCTAAAACCCGATTGCAGCACGCCGACTTCAAAAACATGCAATGGTCTTAAGGTCTCTTTGACCCGTAGAATGGAGGGTCTTACCACTGTCAAATCATCCCCAAATTTACTGGGCATATGAAACCTTAAAAAACTTTTAGCTTCAGGGGTTTGAAAGTGCAGAATAAACAACCCTTGCTCTTTGAGCGTTTGATAGTCTTCGTAGAGCAGCCGGTACAATGAGAGCCGCGCACGCTTAATGTGTTGTGGGTCTTGTGCTAACAGCAACAATCCCATGGCCTCTTTTGAGGACTTTAAGCTGTAAAAATACGTGTCAACGCCTTTCGTATGGATCGATTGCACCGCCTTCCAAGTCATCTCCTGAGTAATATTTTGTTGCTCAACGTAACGTTCTTTTTGCTCAAAAAAACTCATCGAGATTAACAACAAGCTAAGCAACCAGAGCAGAAGAATAATTAAAACGACCCAGTATTTTTCACGCTGGCTGTTGATCGTAACGCCTCTCATGGTGCCACCTCCAAAGAGGTGAGTGTATTTAAACTCCTGTTTCCAGAATTCATCTCAGCCACTTTTTCTGTAAACTCATCCATTTGTTGCTGCTCAAAAATAACGAAACCAAACCTGCCTAGACCAAGCGTGTTCAAGGTTTCATCCGGCAGAGTCAACAAGTGTGCTTCCAACGCTTCCAAAGCCGTTGGGAGAATTTTTTTAGAGTTTGCAACCAGCGCCGGCATCGGGCTTGGCGCCCCCTCTTTAAGCACACTCAACCCAAGCCCTTCAAAACGTTCTGCAATATAATCCGCAACGCAGCCTACGCTGCCTTCATTTCGCAACAGCGCTAACGCTAGTGAATCATGCCCCCCCTTATAATGCACCGCGTGCTCCGACAGGGTTAAACCCGCCTCCCTAAAAAAACGATCAGCAGCCACCCAGCCACAGGTTGAGAAAGGCTGAGTTAGCAGCACATTAGGTTTCTCAACTCTTTTCAAGTCGGTTAGGTTTTGTATGCCGTCCATCGGTGCCACGAGAACGCAGCGGTAGTCTTGCTGCTCTTTAGCGGAGCGGATAAAAGCAATGTGCTGAAAGCTTGCGCTGGTCGAATCTAAAGCGATGTAATTCAAAGGCGTTAACTGCACGATGTCGACCTCTTCTTTCAAAAAGGCCTCCATAATGTCACTGTAACTTTGATAAAACTTAACCTTAACCTCCCGCCCTAACACCCTGGCCATCTCTTTGGCTAAAGGCAAGCTCCGTGCAATCGTGACCGCTTCATTTTCTTGAGGTAATGGAGTGAAAACTAGGGGGTTCTGATGCGTTTTAAGGCTTTGAATCTCTTGAACTTCCTGAGCCATAACCGACAAACCTGCCCCCATTAAAAGTCCAAAGACAAGGCTTGAAACAAAGTTTTTCTTGACGAAATTGATGTTTAGTTTAGCGGCTGCCGCAACCAATACTTTGGCAGCTGCAGAGAGGATTGCAACGGGGATTACAATGATGGGTGTCACGTTTAAAGCCTTATATTTTAAGGAAAGGAGGGGAGGAGTATGTTGCTTATTTTAGCCCAATAACTCTTGTGGACCCAATAATATTTTAAGCATATTACTCACCTCTCTTCCGGTAGATTAGTAGCCTTGAGAACCCCCTGAGCACAACTTACCATTACGGACACTCCCAGGCCTGGTAACATTGCTATCCGCCGTTTTGTTTAACCACTATTTTTAGTGACCGAACTGAAACACCGCACTCTCTAACGCTCGAGAAACGTCATGCCTTTAACTCGCAATACTTCGACACCTACACCTCAAAAAGAAGAGTGTAATTCGTCACGCCCTTTACACATTTTAATCGCGCCCGACAGCTTTAAAGGCTCTTTAAGCGCCATTGAGTTTTGCGACCTTGCAACCGCTGCAATTCTCGAATTGCACCCCCAAGCGCGGGTTGTCTCTCGCCCTATGTCAGACGGAGGTGAAGGGTTTGTCGACAGCTTTGTGTTTGCAGGTATGGCTACTAAAAAGACGCTTTGGACCGCCGACGCGCTGGGTCGTAAACGCAAGGCGGACTTTGCTTGGCAGGCGGAGAGCCAAACCGCCATCATCGAAATGGCGCAAGCGTCAGGCTTGCCCCATATTCGTCAAGAAGAGCGTAACCCCTTACACACTCACACTTACGGGACGGGACAGATCATCCAAGCAGCGCTGGCATTAGGGGCTAAAAAGATTGTGTTAGGTTTGGGTGGCTCAGCCACCAATGATGGCGGCGCGGCGGCTCTACAAGCCCTTGGCATCCCACTGCTAAACAGCAAAGGCAAGTCCATTGGATTGGGCGGTCAAGCCTTGTCGCACATTGCGACCATTGGTGAGATTCCAGCGCACCTGCTTGAAATAAAGTGGCAGTTGGCCTGCGACGTCACCAACCCTTTGTTGGGTGAACAAGGTGCAACCCGGGTGTTTGGTCCACAAAAGGGGGCGCGCGAAAAGAACTTCAACGCCTTAGAAAACGGACTGGCACATTGGGCGCAGTGCATTGAAAAAAAGACGGAGCGTAACGTTACACAGATTCCAGGCTCGGGCGCAGCCGGCGGTATGGCCGCAGGGTTTATCGGCTTGCTCAACGCTCAAGTGACGCCAGGGTTTGAGGTGTTAAACAGCCAGTTACAACTGGATAAATTACTGGCCAGCGAATCATTTGATTTTATATTGACCGGCGAAGGCCGAATCGATGCACAAACACGCTTTGGTAAACTGCCGATGCGCATCGCCGAGCTCGGCTTAAAGCATGGCGTACCGACGATTGGATTTTGCGGCAGCCTGCAAGTCAGTCCGGCCGATTTACCAGAGTTTAAAGCGCTGTTCAGTATCGTTAATCAGCCCATGTCGGAATTGGAAGCGTTTCAAAACACCCCCAACTTACTGCGAGACAGTGTTACCTCGGTAATTCAGTTGCTTATCTAAGCGTTATTTTTGAAATAAACGGTTTTTTAAAAACTCAAAACCAAAAAGCAACAGGTGCACAAAACGCCACTTAAACACCCTAAATACGTTAAATACGTTAAATACGTTAAACACGTTTTGACCAGGCCTGGTCAATTCCTTAAAAGTTCACTGCCGTAATCTTCTGCACTCACCCACAAATACGTTACAAAACAGGGCTCAATCGGCGAATCATTCTCCGGTCGCGCTCTAGGTAAGCACTGTAAACGCTAAGAATTGAAAACAAAGAGAGCGCCTTAAATGCAGACTCCTGTTAGAATAATGCTCTTATTTCACTAATATATGACAAGTTACAGACTATGAGTAATGCACAGCTAATTTTAATCGACAAACGTAATCAACCTTTAAAAGAGTATCTGGTCGCCGTTGCCGCATCGGATGGCTTGAACATTAAGGGCGTAGAAATAATGGCTTCTCCAGCAAAGGGCGAAAAATCTCTGTTAAATGCCGCCATTGTGATTCCACCTTTAGAGGCGTTCGATTTTAATGTGCCCAAATTAGTAGACGCCTGCCTCCAGCAACTGATGATTGGTGAAGAGTCGCATCAGATGGCCGATTTTATTCAAAAATGTTCCGACGATGATGCTGTGCAAACCGCCTTAACCAAATCACTGCCAAGATTGCGTAAAAAACTGGACGCCTTGATGAAGGACTTCTGTAAGTCCGAAGTCATCGACCTGATTAGAGAACGCCGCAATGATGCGCTTTATAAGCTCAAAAATCACGAAGCCGAGCTAAAAGGCAAGAATGTGGTCTGCATCGACATTGAAGCGACCAATGTCGCCACTCACGCTGAAGCGGATATTATTCAAATCTCCGCTTGTGACATTCACGGTAACGAGCTGTTTAACCAGCTGATTAACCCGGGCTACGAAATTCCTGAGAACGACAAACACAACATCACCACCGAGATGGTGCAGGGCGCGCCCTCTTTGGTCGAAGCTTGGGACAGTATCCACGCGGTCTTACAAAACGCAGACATCGTTTTGGCGTACAGCACCGAAAGTGATTTTATGTACCTAGAAAAATCCGCTGAAAAGAAGATGCTTAAATTTGAACTTAACTACAGCGACTGGCTAGACGCTGCCGAGTTGAGTAAAGACCTAATGGGCGCGTTACGCTGGCACAGTGAACGGATGTATTGGTTCTATAAAACACCTAAACTCACCATGGCGTATGAAAAAGTATTAGAGAAGCCTTTTCCAGGCGATGCACACGACGCCTTAGCCGACGCACGCGCCACGGCCGAGCTGTTTACTGCGATGCTAGAAAAAGGCAAACAATCCCAAGTGGCGCGCAAAAAGCCGGAAGTCAAAGCGGACGCCATCACCAATAATCCTTTTGCCGCCGCCTTTGCCGCCGCGGCAAAAAATCAGTAACAGGACTTTGCCATGCGCAAGACCAACAACATGAACAAAATGAGCAACCTGAACGAGGTACAGTCGGGCAGCCATTCAGATGTCACTTTTAAACAACTCGAAACCGCCAAGCAAGGCGACCATTTTGATTGGCAACGTTTAAAGTCGCAGGTGAAGTTCGATCAAAACGGTTTGATTCCCGCGATCGCTCAGCAGTTTGACAGCAAAGAAGTGTTGATGATGGCGTGGATGAATGCGCAGTCGCTGGAAGAGACACTCGCCACGGGTCGTGTCTGTTACTGGTCGCGCTCTCGTCAAAACTACTGGCGCAAAGGTGAAGAATCCGGTCAGATACAAGTTTTAAAAAGCTTAGCATTTGATTGCGATGGCGATACGATTTTGCTCAGCGTTGACCAAACCGGTCCAGCGTGCCATTCAGGCCGTCGCAGCTGTTTCTACGCTGCCGTAAAAGAGGGCGAGGTTGAAATCACCAGCAACCCCTTGATTGATCCAAGCGTGCTCTACCAAAAATAGGTCGTCTTTGGTTCATCAATCTAACGAGCAGACTCGATCACTTCGTCATTCAGCCCCCCATCCCGCGATAAGCCAGCCTTCTCTTTAGCACGGCTTTAGTCTACTGATCACTGCCTGCCTGGACGCTGTTTGTCCACGCCAGTCCCAACGCAACACAACACAACACAACTCAACTCAACTGAGCCTTGCTTGCACAGGTTACCGTAAAGCGCTCTTCTACCAGGCCTGGTGAAAGGTTTAATCAGTCGATCCGCCACTACTCCATTTTATTAACACTTGGTTAAAAACCGCGACATCAATCGGCTTTGGAATAAAGTCATTCATGCCCACTGAGAAACAGCGCTCACGATCTTCAGCCATGGCATTTGCGGTCAATGCCACAATGGGAATGGGCTTTAGACCACTGACGGCTTCTTCTTTACGAATGAGCGCGCTCACTTGGTAACCGTCCATCATCGGCATTTGACAATCCATTAAAACCATCGCGTAACGGTGTGAATGAGTTCGCCAAAAAGAGAGCCCCTCTAGGCCATTCACGGCGATATCAATGCGCCCCCCAAGACGCAAAATAAATTCAGAAACGACCTGTTGGTTAATGGGATCATCTTCAATTAGGAGAATTGATTTTCCGGCCAGCATAGTATCTTTACTGCCATTGGTGATCACGCTTAAATCGGTTAGAGCGCTCTCATCCTCGTGCACTGTTTTTTGTAACGCAATCTGGGAACCCAACGCAGGGGAGTTATTGTCTACTGTAAGCGGCAACTTAACCCAAAACTGACTGCCTCGGTGTAAGGTAGAGATCACGCCTATCTCGCCCCCCATAATCTCGACCAACTGCTTGGTGATCGCTAACCCGAGTCCCGTGCCGCCATACTTACGGGTCGTTGTCTCATCGGCTTGAGTAAAGCAATCAAACAATTGGTTAAGACTTTCCTCGGCAATGCCGATGCCATTGTCATTTACTTCAATCCTGACATGCGCTTGATTCAGCTCATCGGGCACCTGCTGTTCCCACGTCAAAATGATGTCCACCTCTCCCTCGGGCGAAAATTTAATCGCATTGCCAATGAGGTTTAAAAGAATTTGTTGAATTCGTCCGACATCACCTATAAAAGCATCCACCCCCTGCAGATTGCTCTTAATATTGAGCTTTACCGAGGTTTCATCGGCGATGGTTTGCACAATTTTCAGACTGTCTTGCACCAGTTTATTTAAGTTAAAAGACGTTAACTCCAGTCGCACAGCGCCTTCATCCAACTTCGCAAAGTCTAAGATACTGCTGACAATTTTTAACAAGGATTGTCCACTGTACTCAATCGCCATTAAGTAGCCGTGTTGCTTTGAACTCAAGCCAGTACTCGACAACAGATTAGACATGCCTAACACACCATTTAAGGGGGTTCTTATTTCATGGCTCATCGTCGCCACAAATCGGCTGCGCGCGCGGGCTAAGGCTTCGGCATTCTCTTTGGCAATTTCCATCTGCCTTTGCGCCTCTATTTGCACCGAAACATCACGAATGATATGCACAATTTGCAGGCCATTAATACTGTTAATACTGCTTAAACTGACCTCTATCGACAGCTCTTCACTGGAGCGTTTCATGCCAAAAAGTGGTTTATTAACCCCCAGCGTGGTCGAATACGAGGTGTTGTTTGCAATAAACGCTTGTTGAAACTCTTCAAATATCTCTTGGCTGTTTTCATCAATACAGATCTCAATCGAACGCCCAACCATCTCTTCCCGATCGTATTCAAACATCCGTTCAAAGGCTTGGTTAATCCGCACCACTCTGCCCATTTCATCAGTGACGGCAATGGCGTCCGCCGCCCCCTCTATCAAGCTGCTGACATACTGCTCACCCATCTTTTGAGCGTGAACAGAGGTGACATAACTTTGCAATGCAATGCAAAGACCTTTGTCATTGTAAAGAATGTGCGTCACGTCATTTACCCAGCAGTACCCTTTTGTGCCCGGCAGATCTAGACGGTACTCTAAATTGACCTCTGATGCGTGTTGTTCAAACGCCTCTTGCAAGCACGCACGCACTTTCGCCCGGTCTTTGACAAGGATCAATTGATTGTAGTCCTTGTGTAACGCCTCTCGTTGCGTGCAACCTAACAGGGCTAAGATATTAGGGGAGACATACTGAATCGTCATCTTCTCGGTGGCTTGCTTTTGAAATAGCACGGTGGGGCCTGCATTAAAAAGCGCGTCTTGAACGGAATCTTCTTCCAGTTGCTTACGTGCAAGCTCAGCATTTCGTAGGTACATGCTTAACGATAAAACAATGCCAAACACCAGTAAAAACAGAATAAAACCAATCAAACGTATTTGATGGGCTTGGTGCTTTGCTTGATGCGGTTTTTCCAAGCCAACCAGCGTCCAGCGCGTGCCTAAAATAGGCACACTGGCCAAGCCACTATCAATCACCCCTGAATTAATCTCTTTACCATAGAAATGATCCCCGATGGCTTGAGAAGAGGCAAACACTTCTAGCCTAGAGCGAGAGTCCACCACTACGAATTCGATATTAGAAGTATTAAAGCCTGCCAATAACTCTGCAAAAAGATTCAGTCTAAAGCTTACGATCAGGCCTGCTAACTCTTCACCGCGTTGCAACTTTTGCACCAAGTCATAATGTTTCTGTCCAGTCGAGTGACTGTGTAATTCGACGATCGAGTTGGTAAGATTGTGTTGCTTTAAGGCGTCAATGATCGCTCCTTGACAAGCTTTCCCTAGGTCTAACTCACTGCTGCCAACCACTACTTTTCCGTTCGCGTCGGTGATCGCAAACCGTAGAACATCCGGCAATAAATGATTTATTTCGACGGACACTCCACTTAAATCAAATGGATAGCCAGCGCCTTTAGATAATGAAAAAATTCGATCACGATGGTGCAGCGCAATGGTTTGAATAATAAGACGGTGTTGTTCAATTCGTTCATGCAGTATGTTGGCCAACCCTTTTGCCGAAATCGTGGCGGCAACTTCTACTTTCTGGCGTTCATGCTTAATCAAATACTCAGTCGTTAGATAACTTACTGCGGCCAGTACAAAGGTGAACAACCAAAAAAAGATGGATAGACTGCCCAATTTACCGGATGAAAATCCGTTCTGAGCAGTTTGAGTGAGGCGATTTAGACGAGACACGTTTTCAATCCATTAAAAGTAGCCCGCTGAAATACCTTCGTGGCCATGGTTAATCGAACGGCCAGGGACCCCATAAACCTGTGCCAGATTTTTTTTGGACGAGCAGTAAGGGGTAAGTACAAAGCCATCATTACTTTATCTTAATTTAAACCTGTTGTTTGCGCTGATTTAAGCAGAGTTTGATAATCCTCTGCTTGCAGTAATTCGCGCAAAACCACGGTGGCGTAACTGCCTGCACGCAATGTGAATGAAAGCTGTAACGCGGGCAATGTCTTCCACTCTAAGTTTTTAATGGTCTCCTCCGTCCGCTCTTTGTTGATATTCGGTGCTATTTTTTCAAAAGCGCAGCGGAGCGCCTCGACGGTTTCGATGGACTCTGTTGCCGGCGCCAACCACTGCCACTCCAGCTCAAGTGGCAACAAACGCAACGCTCTACGATCTTGATTAACCCCAAACGCCTCCAAACCTTCTATCCAGGTTTGAAAGTCACCCGCGAGTTCTTGCTCAAGCTCAAGCGCTGCTGTTTGCGTAGGCAGATCACCTTTGCCAAACAGCGCCCCCGTCGGGTGAATGTCCAGCGCTGCCACACGTGCTTCCAAATCTTCTGAGCCGTCGTCTGCAAACCAACGATTAGAACCTTCCAGTTGCAAAACGTCGCCGGGTACAAACCGGTTCCAATTTTGTTGCTCAATCCGCTCACTCAACAATCTATTAAACATCCAAGAACGGATCGAGGATAAAAACAAACTTTTTTGAGTACGCTTGACCTTCGGCAGTTCGCCGGCGAGTAATTTCTCGCCCTGATTTAGATTTCGACCATGGATGCCAAAGCGCTGCTCGCCATAATCATTGGGCACTCCGCACCGTTGCATCCGCGTCACTC
>CAZVPH010000029.1:0-10907 GCA_964628125.1 uncultured Thiosulfatimonas sp.
TTTTAATCGCCGTGTTACCCGATGGCCGCGTTTCAGGCGTGCGTGTCTTAAAACATAAAGAGACACCAGGCCTGGGTGATAAAATTGAGCTCAACAAAGATAAGTGGATCTTGGAGTTTAATGGTCGAAACCTTCGTGAAGACAACCATGCGCGCTGGGCGGTTAAAAAAGATGGCGGCGATTTTGATCAGTTCACTGGCGCAACCATTACACCGCGTGCAGTCATCACTGCTGTGAAACACGCCTTACTCTTCATCAATGAACACGGAGAGAGTTTATATGAGTAATAACCACAACAACGCCACAGATAACAGCATCGCTGCTGGCAACCGTGAGAACAAACCTTCGCGCTGGCATGAGTACAAAACCATCATGGACAACGGTCTGTGGAAAAACAATCAAGCCTTAGTCGCACTGTTAGGTTTGTGTCCACTGCTTGCCATCTCTAACAACACCGTTAACGGCATCGGCTTGGGCTTGGCGACGCTGTTTGTGCTGTTGATTTCAAACGCTCTGGTCTCATTGATCCGTAACCACGTCTCTGACGAAATTCGCATCCCCGTCTTCATCGCCATCATTGCCACCGCCGTGACCATTATTGACCTCTTAATGAGCGCCTATTTTCACACCTTACACGGTATTTTAGGCATCTTTATCCCACTGATTGTCACCAACTGTGCGATCTTAGGTCGTGCAGAAGCCTATGCCTCAAAAAACACCGTCGATAAAGCCTTAGTAGACGGTTTCTTTATGGGCGTTGGGTTCTTGTTTGTGCTCGTGCTGTTGGGCGCTCTACGCGAGATGGTTGGCAACGGCACCTTGTTTGACCAGGCCTACTTAATGTTTGGCGAAGGTGCACGCAGTTGGACACTGCATTTTAGCGACGACTATCAAGGGGTTTTACTGGCCATTTTGCCGCCAGGCGCCTTCATTAGTTTAGGCTTGCTGATCGCGTTAAAAAATTACATAGACACACAAAAGAGTGCCAAACAGCGTAACGCGCTCGGCATTCAAATTTCTGTCACATCGCCGGTCAAACTGGAATCGTAAACGCCGTTCGATTTTGCTCACTTAAGCTGAGGATTAAAACTCAGCCTAAATACGTGGCATCCAGTCGTTCGATTAATACCACTCGTAAACTTTTAAGGCACGCCACCAAGTGACCCTCTTATGAACAAACAGATTCGTCTCGAAATTTTTGAGCGCCTAAGCGCCGCCATCCCCAACCCAGAAACCGAGTTGAATTACAGCAGCACCTTTGAGCTATTGATCGCTGTGATCTTATCTGCGCAGGCGACCGATAAAGGGGTCAACGTTGCCACAGATAAACTGTTCCCGGTTGCTAATACGCCAGAAGCGATCTATGCGCTCGGCGAAGAGGGTTTAAAATCCTACATCAAAACCATTGGTCTGTTTAACACTAAGGCGGCCAATGTCATCAAGACCTGTAAAATGCTGATCGAACTGCATAACTCGGTCGTGCCAAATACTCGTGAAGCGCTGGAAGCTTTGCCGGGCGTGGGACGTAAAACGGCAAACGTGGTACTAAATACTGCTTTTGGCCAGCCCACCATGGCGGTGGACACCCATATTTTCAGAGTCTCCAATCGCACCAAGTTGGCGACTGGAAAAAATGTTTTAGAGGTCGAGAAAAAGCTTCTAAAAAACATTCCAAAACAGTATCTTATTCCCGCACACCATTTACTAATTTTACATGGCCGATACACCTGTGTGGCCCGTAAACCAAGATGTGGCGCGTGCTGTATCTATGATTTATGTGAATACAAGGACAAAACCGAGGTTGATTAAGACCGGTTGAATATATTGATTCAGCGGTTCGGTTTATCAGGCGTTCTGTTTAAAACCTTTATCCCGTTTTATCCACATTAAATAAACTGACCAGGCCTGGTGACTTTTTTGACTTTAATAAACTAGGTTAAACCACACATGCTCAGCCAAGTTAAATCAGCTGAAATTAAAACCGCTGACACGGTGCTTTAAGCACTCTTAAACAGAAGAGTTCAAACAATGCTGTACACCTCAGAGAGAGACAAACTGCGCCAATTTTATGTCGATACTTGGCAGAAAGTTCGCTTTAACTTACCTATGGACGCAATGGAACAGATGGTCGCGCGCGTGATTGAACTGCACCCTGAATACCACGCGATGCTCAACAACCAAAAACATTTGGGCAATGAGTACAAGCCTGAAGATGGCGAAACCAACCCTTTCTTGCACATGGGCATGCATCTTGGATTGCAAGAACAAGTCACTATGGATCGTCCACAGGGAATTCAAGCGGTCTACCAGCAACTTGGTGAAAAGCTTGGCGACGTCCATGCCACCGAACACGCCATGATGGAGTGTTTAGGCGAATCTCTCTGGAGCGCTCAACGTGATCAAATCGAGCCAGACGAGCAGGAGTACTTGCGCGCGCTACAACGGTTACTGCTTAAGTAATGTGGAAATACTAACGTGAACAAACCTTCCTCTTTGACTTCTTCTTCGCCCTCCTCCTTAACAGAAACTTCTCAGCGCCCAAAAGACAGTGACAGCCAGCGAATTAAAATTGAAGTCTACACCGATGGCGGTTATTTTGAGAAACAGGACCTCGGTGGATGGGGTGCGGTGATTTTCAAACAAGATCAAGAGATTGAACGGGAATCGGATTGGCAAAAAAAGACCTCCAGCCTAGAGATGGAACTTATGGCGGCGGTAAGCGCCTTAGACTGCGTGCAGAATAGAATCACATTCGATCCAAATTTTTACTGCATCACCCTCTATACGGATTCACGAATCTTAATCGAAGGTCTCACGCAAAAAATTCACTTATGGCGTCAAAACCACTGGATTCATAAGTCCGGTAACCCGGTAAAATATCAGGCGCTCTGGGAGAGTTTAGAGCGGTTAACCAAACAGTTTCAAGTGACTTGGCAGTGGGTTAAAGCGCACAACGGCAATGAAGGCAATACCATTGCCGACGCCTTGGCACGTCAAGCGATGTTAAGCCGATTGGACCACAACAACATTACGAATCAACACTTATAAGCTCACCACCCGCAGCCAGCCGTAGAAAACCACGCACAATGGTTGTGTTCAAGTAATCTGCAAACGCATTAAGGTCACATCATCCGCAAACTCGACATTTCCTGCAAAGTTTTCTAACGCCTCCAAGACATGCTCTAATGGCAAACTATTTTCCACTAACTTATGCAACAACGCGCGGATTTTAGTATCGCCAAAAGAGTTTTTGTCCGCGTCTTTTACATCCTGAACACCATCTGAGTAGCCAAAAAACTGATCGCCTAAACAGCTGGTCACCAACGAAGGTTTGTCGCCTCCAAAAAAACAGCCAACCACACCCAGCGCCAATGAACGCGACGCAAACTCTTGCTGGTGCACACCTTCTCGAAACTGTAACAGCGGCGGCATTCCGCAATTCCAAATCTTTAAAGTGTTCGTCTCTAATTCCCAGTCAATCAACAAAGCCGCCATAAAAACATCCGCGGGAAGTTTTTGATACAACTCATAGTTAATCAAGGCCGCCGTCTCCGCTAAAGGAAACCCTTGCTCTGCTTGCGAGTAAAACAGGGATGTCACTAAAGGGCCAGCCACGGCAGCCGACAGCCCATGGCCTGTAAAATCCCCTAACAGAATATGTCGATGGCCATTTTTAGAAGACGCCGACAAAATTAGGTCGCCATTACTTTTTTCGACTGGTGCAACCAATGTTTCAAGGTTTTCAGACTTATAGCGATGGTCGACTCGCATGGATAAAATTATATACTCAATATAATCTCGCTCTTTTTTCAGATCGGCGTGACTTTTTTCAAGTAACTTCTGAGCTTGTGAGAGGCTGAGATGGGTCTGCATCCGTGCGAGTAAAATACTTTCGGAAAAAGGTTTGGTAATGTAATCAACTGCGCCTAACTCTAGCCCTAAACGCTCATCATTCATGCCGATTTTAGCGGTTAAAAAAATAATTGGAATATTGGCTGTGGTGGGATCTGCTTTTAACTGTTGACACAGCTCAAACCCATTTAACACGGGCATATTAACATCCAACAGAATCAGCTCCGGTCGTCGATTTTTGATGCTGGCAAAACAGCCTTCACCACTTGCCAATAAACCGACTTCGTATTGTTCTTCTAGCAGATCTTCTAACACTAAGCGGTTGATTAGCTCATCGTCTATCGCTAAAACGTAAGGCTTATCGTTTGGTTTATCGCTCGGTGTGCTGCTTAGTTGCCCCTCTTTTTGCATGCCTAACTCCTCAAACCTGACGTCTGTCCATTCGCCCAATGCTCTTTACGAATCGGTAAGGTAAATTTAAAATCCGCCCCAACAACGCTGCCTTGTGCCACTCTGTTTTCAACCCAAATTTTCCCTCTATGCGCTGAGATAATTTCTCGGCTAATCGCCAAGCCTAATCCAGTGCCACCGATGCTCAGACTTTGTTGGCGACTCTGCACAAACTCGTTAAAAATCCCGACCAATTCACTCTCTAATACCCCTGGTCCCTCATCTGAAACCGTGACCTGTGCCTGGGTTGAATCAAGTCGTTCAATCTTTACTAAAATCCGCTTATTCGGTGCCGTTAGACGAACCGCATTCGACAACAAATTGCCCATGACTTGGGAGATTCTTGCGGGATCAAAGTAGGCCATTTGAGCATGTCCGATCAAACGTATTTCGATCTGCTTATTTTCAGCCAACACCGCCTGCTCTTGAATACAGCTTTGAATCACCGGTTGAATATTTTGGTAAGTAAAGTCAAACCGCATCACACCGCCTTCTAATTTAGAGGCATCAAACAAGTCATCAAACAGCCGCATGAGTTTTTGAGCGCTGGCCTCTATATTGGTGCAGTAACGCTTTACTTTATCAGAATCGAGTCGCTCAAATCGACTCATACCCATCTGAGTGTAGCTCAAAATTCCGTGCAAGGGTGTGCGTATTTCATGTGACATTTTCGCTAGGAAATCAAGCTTAGACTGGTTAGCTTGCAAGGCCGTCTCTTTGGCGGCAAACATCTCTGCTTCCAGTTTTTTCTGTTGTGTAATATCACGGAAGGCAATATGAACCACCGGTCGGCCATAATACTCAATTCGTGTCAGCACGACATCCGACCAAAACTCATCGCCATTTGCTTTTTGGTTCACCCACTCATAACGATGGTGCCCTTTTTTCAGGCAGTATTGAAGCATGGCAAAGCCTTTGCGCAAAGAGCTCTGCCCATCTGGTTGATGCTTAGGGGCAAAAGCATGGATAGGCGACGCGAGTAAATCGGCTTTTGACGCAAAGCCAAACAGATCTACCGTGGCTTCATTGCATGCAAGAATACGCCGTCCCTCGTAGATGAAAATGCCGTCTGCCGATTTCTCGAAAACCGTTTCAAATGCCTTTTTTTGCTCTGCCAATTCATGCGTGTATTGCACCAAGACTTCTTGTAGCTCGGTATTATTGATGCTGAGTCTATTTTGAATCACTCGATCGCTTAGATCTCGAGCAAACGCACTTCTAAAAACCTCGTCTCTCAATAAAAACCGTGCGGCGCTGATCTCTACTGGAAAGCAGGAGCCGTCTTTACGTCGATGCTCACTCTCAAAAAGGCGTTTATCTCCTTTCGTCAAGTCAATAAAAATATCTTGGACACCACTGGCATCTAACGCAACGTCAATTTGGGTGATGTTCATACCGAGAAGTTCTTTTTTTGAGTACCCCAAACCTTTTGCAGACTGAGAGTTCACCTTAACGATATCACCTCGAGAATTCAGTAGAAAAAACGCGTCTGAGCTTTGTTCAATCAGGTCTTCGTAGCGAAGCTCTTGATCTTCAAACTTCTTTTTTTCTCGCTTTTGATCTAAACGAAAGTGTAAAAAATGATAAGTAAACAGCGCAAACAGTAAGCTAAGTCCCAAGCCTAACCAAACAGATTTATTACGTATGAGCAGTGGGCTTTCTTGATACGAAGGTATTTTGGTCAAGTCAACTTGTGTCGTCAGCTGCCACTTACAGACGCCAGTATTGAGGTTAAATGCCATTGTCCGAAGATTGCTTGGTAAGCTGTCACTAAAATCTGGGCCGACTCTAATAATGAGTTCTTCGTCATAACTCATGTCTCGTAATTGATAATTCAAACTCGGTTCTAAAATTGAGCTTTTCAATAGGAAGTCCATAAAATCTTGCATTTTCAAGATCAGACCGACATAGCCTTTGATTGCACCGTTTTTACGGTATACAGGGTGGTAAAAAAGTATCGAATTCCCAGCTCCAGGCGCTTCAATCAACTTAAACGGCGGTGAAACGACCGTGTCCTTCGTTCGTTCAACCATGGCCAAAGCGACTCTAGAGCTTTCGGTCGAAAAAGCATTTACTCCGAACGCAGCGCGGCTGTTTTCAAACGGGTAAAGATAGTTAACAACAGCATAGCTGGCGGCGTTTGCTGATTTAACAAACTCGCCCTCTTTGAAATCAAGAATTTCAAACTCATACCCTTCCGCTCGTACCGATCTTTCAAAGCGTTCTCGGTTTTTATGTTCAACGACCTCCACCCATTCTAAAGCGTGAACACCGTTTTCAGACGCTAATAACACTTTGGAGTGCTGCTCAAAGGCTTCACGCGACACATTTCCTGTCAGCTTAAACACCATCGCCAAACTCTCAACACGCTGTAACTCTCTTTGAATAACACGCTCTAAAGAGAATTCTGCCTTAACGGAATGCGCCTGAAAGATCTTCTCAAGCGCTTCTGTCGAGCGCTCTGTTTGTATTTGATAGCGTACACTGGTGAGAACGGTGCCCAACAAGAAAACCAAAAAACTGATTAGGATGATTTTTTTTGAACTTAATGGTACAAACATGAACTCTCTCAGGGTGGGTTGAATGGACGGCAACTCTCAATATAAATTCAGAAACAGTCTAAGTATTGCTGATATTATGAATGCTTTAGACAACAATTCACGCTTATTTAACAAGCCAACGTTACCCAACGTTACTCAACACGACTCAATAAGGAGTTCTCATGTTAAAAAAACATCAAGTTGCACCCAGCTTTGAAAGTCAAAATCAAGATAATCAACCTGTGACCTTAAGTCAATTTAAAGGCCAAAAAAACGTTGTTCTCTATTTCTATCCAAAAGACGACACCCCCGGCTGCACGATTGAAGCGAATGAGTTTACCGTCTTGGCCTCTGAGTTTGCCGCTGCTGACAGTGTTGTTATTGGTGTCAGCAAGGACTCTTGTGCGAGCCACCAAGCGTTTATCGATAAATTTGGGTTAAAGGTCGATTTATTGGCCGATACCACCGGAAAAGTCTGTTCTGACTATGGCGTTTGGCAAGAAAAAGAGAAAAATGGCGTCAAAAATATGGGGATTGTGCGTTCGACGTTTGTGATTAACAAAGCCGGGATTTTAGAAGCAGCGCTCTATGGTGTTTCGCCTGATGGACATGCTCAAGCAATGTTAGACTTAGTGAAAACACTGGACTAACCCTTTTCACCAATTTTTTTTCACCAAAAAGGCACGAACAAAAAACGCTCTTGGGCTTAACATTCGCGCCTTTCTGGTCAATCGCTTTCAACTTTTCTATTAAGAGACTAAACGGCCTACTTTAAATTTGCGTCCTTTGATTTTTCCTTGATTCATTTTACTAACCGCTTCCTGTGCAAACTCAGGTTCAATTGCGACATAAGTTGAATGCTCCACCACGTCGATTTTCCCAATGTGTTTGGCGTCAATACCTGCCCCTTGAGTCAGTGCGCCTAATACATCTCCACGACGGACTTTATCTTTACGGCCTCCTGAAATGTACAGTGTAATGTATTTAGGTTGCACTCGTTTTGTCCGGGTGTTTGGAATTAAATCAATCGACTCATAGGTTAACGCTTGACCTTGATGTTCGCCTAAACGTGCCAACTTGTAACTCTCTTTCTCGGTGAACAGAGTTATCGCGGCGCCCTCTAATCCAGCGCGCGCGGTACGGCCAATTCGGTGAACGTAGGTGTCTTGTTCATAAGGCAGTTCGTAGTTGATCACCACCGGCAAGGCTGCTATGTCAATGCCACGTGCCGCGACATCTGTGGCAACTAAGAAATTCGCACTGTGATGCTTAAACTGAATTAAAACTTGTTCACGCTCACGTTGTTCCATATCACCATGCAGTCCCAATGCACTGAAGCCTCGATCTTCAAGATAATCCGTCACCTCTTGTACCAGTTTTTTGGTATTGCAGAAAATAAGACCGTGTTCAAAAGCGTTAAACGTCAACAGCTTCACTAAGCTTTCAAGTTTTTCTTTATGGTGACAGATGTAAAATCGTTGATCAATCGTCGCCATGTCATGATGCGATTCAACTGCAACCTGCAGTGGATTCTTTTGAAAACGACGGCTTAAATCGGCAATGTCCGCTGGAAAGGTCGCCGAGAACAACAGAGTCTGTCGATTTTTTGGCGTAAAGTTCAGAATGTGAATCATCTCCTCTACAAAGCCCATCTCTAACATACGGTCTGCTTCATCTAATACCACGGTGTGAACCTGGCTTAAATCCAGATGTCCCTTCTCGATATGATCTCGCAAGCGTCCTGGTGTGCCAACCACCACATGCGCACCGTGCTCTAAAGAGTTAATTTGCGGGCGCATCGGAACGCCTCCACATAAGGTGACCACTTTAAGGTTCGCTTGAAAACGCGCCAAACGTCTTAACTCATCCGCCACCTGGTTGCTCAACTCACGAGTCGGTGAAATAACCAAAACTTGAATCGAAAAGTCGCTGACATTTACCTTGTTTAAGGCAGGGAGACCAAAAGCCGCGGTTTTCCCACTGCCGGTTTTTGCTTGACCGATCAGATCTCTACCGTCTAACGCGGCAGGTAAGGCCGCCGCCTGGATGGGGGTCATGGTGGTATATCCCAATGACTCTAAGTTATTCAGTTGCGATAACGGCAGATCTAAATGCGCAAAAGAGTCGTTTGAGGGAATGTTGGCCAGCGACTTAGAAGGTGTATTGTCAGAATTAGACATAAGAATCTCAATGTTCAGGGTGAATGTTTAGAAGTGGAGTGCGTTTTCAAAAGGGGCTTTACAAGATAAAGCCCTCTTGAATTCAAGTTTTATGAGCGGCGTTAAGCCTTAGCAGACCAATACCCGCCCCATACTCATTACCAAACGTGCTTGCCAGAAAAATAGGCAAACGCGGTGGTGTAGGAAGTTTCTTGAAACTTTTTCAAGCCTGTTTCAGCAAAAGTAATGGGCATTGGATAGTGTTTTAAATGGGCTTTTTGATCGGTTGGATTCATTAAAATCACATCCAAACCAGGGGCAACTTGCAACACGGCTTCGAGTTTAAACCCATTAGCCCCCCCGGCAAACTTGCCTTTTTTCTGACGTTCACGAATCACCACGTGATCAATTTTGTAATCTTCTGCTAACTTTATAAACGTTTTTTGAAAGTATTTCAATTCGCTTACACTGTCGGGATCTTTACACGCAATGCGCATGACACGACACTCTGGCAAATAAAACATCTCATCTTCCATCAATAAAATTGTAATGATCGCTTCATTGCCGGCGATCTCTACACCACAGACTCTTTCTGCTTTGCTCTCAATCATTTTTTTGTCTCCCAAGTATCTCTAAGTGCAACGGTACGATTATAAATCTGCACATCGCCCGACTGGTTGTCTCGGCAGAAGTAGCCTTCACGCTCAAACTGGTAAGCTTTCTCAGGTTCTGAATTGACCAGGCCTGGTTCCACAAAACCCTGTTTAACCAACAGTGAATCGGTGTTTAAAACCGACTCAAAATCGTCTGCTTTCAGCGGATTCTCAACACAGAAGAGACGATCATAAACTCTAAACACTGCCGGCAATGCCTGCGTAGCTTCCACAAAATGAATCACCCCTTTGACCTTACGGCCATCTGCAGGGTTTTTTCCTAGAGTGTCGGGGTCGTAAGTGCAATAAATCGTGGTGAAGTTTCCGTCTGCATCGGTCTCGACTCTCACTGCTTTGACAATATAGGCATTGCGTAAACGCACCTCTTTGTCCAGCGCCAGACGTTGAAACTTAGTGTTTGGTGCCACCTCTTCAAAGTCGGCACGATCAATATAGAGCTCACGGCCAAAGAAAATATCGCGTTTGCCCATCGCCTCATTTTGCGGATGAACCGGTGCTTGAATCACTTCGCAATCCCCCACGTAGTTTTCAATCACGACTTTAATCGGATCCAAAACCGCCATGGTGCGTGGGGCAACTTTATTCAAATCATCCCGAACAGAAGCTTCCAGAACATCCATGCCGATCATGCTGTCCACTTTAGAAACACCAATTCGTTCCGCAAAGTCACGCAACGAAGCCGCGGTGTAGCCACGACGGCGCAATCCTGAAATGGTTGGCATACGCGGATCGTCCCAACCCGACACTAAATTATCGTCGACTAACTGGTGCAGTTTACGTTTTGACATCACGGTATATTCAAGATTCAAACGTGAAAACTCATACTGACGTGGACGGTCGGGTTTATCAAAATCCTCTAAATTGTCTAACACCCAGTCGTACAAACGGCGATTGTCTTGGAACTCCAAGGTACACAGCGAATGAGTAATCTCTTCAATCGCATCGGAGATACAGTGTGCAAAATCGTACATCGGATAGACACACCAGTCATCAGCGGTTTGGTGGTGCGTCTCAAAACGTACACGATACAAGGTTGGATCGCGCATACACATAAACGAGGACGCCATATCAATTTTAGCTCTTAAAACACACTCACCCTCTTTGAAACCACCGCTGCGCATTTTGGCAAACAACTCTAGATTCTCTGCAGGCAGGGTCTCACGATAGGGACTGTTTTTACCGGGCTCACGCAAATTACCACGATATTCGCGGGATTCGTCGGCGTTTAAGAA
>CAZVPH010000030.1:0-10798 GCA_964628125.1 uncultured Thiosulfatimonas sp.
CCTTCATCTTAGCATCGTCTTCTGCGTGCGCTTCTGCGTCTTTTACCATGGCTTCAACTTCTTCTTCAGACAATCCTGAAGAGGCTTTGATCGTGATGTGCTGCTCTTTACCGGTCGACTTATCTTTAGCCGAAACGTTCAAGATACCATTGGCATCAATGTCAAACGTTACTTCGATTTGCGGCTGTCCACGTTGTGCGGGTGCGATTTCGTCTAGGTTAAATTGTCCTAGAGATTTGTTACCCGAAGCAATTTCACGCTCACCTTGAACTACGTGAATCGTAACCGCAGATTGGTTGTCTTCCGCGGTTGAGAACACTTGTGATTTACGCGTCGGAATGGTCGTGTTTTTCTCGATCAGTTTCGACATAACGCCGCCCATTGTCTCAATTCCTAAAGACAGAGGAGTAACGTCTAACAGTAGAACGTCGTGTACATCACCTGATAGAACACCGGCTTGAATCGCCGCACCCATTGCCACCGCTTCATCTGGGTTAACGTCTTTACGTGGTTCTTTACCGAAAAACTCTTTAACCGCTGCTTGCACTATAGGCACACGCGTTGAACCACCGACTAAGATAACGTCGTCGATTTGCGATGCTGAAAGACCTGCGTCTTTTAATGCAACCTTACAAGGCTCAATCGAGCGCTTCACTAAATCTTCAATCAAAGATTCGAATTTAGCACGAGTGATCTTCATGTTTAAGTGCTTAGGTCCCGTCGCATCCGCTGTGACATAAGGTAGGTTAATGTCGGTTTGCTCACGTGAAGAAAGTTCAATTTTCGCTTTCTCGGCCGCTTCACGAACACGTTGCAGTGCTAATTTATCCAACTTTAAGTTGACGTTTTGATCTTTCATAAACTCTTCAGAGATGTACTCAACTAAAACGTTGTCAAAGTCTTCGCCCCCTAGGAAAGTGTCACCGTTGGTAGAAAGTACTTCAACCTGCTTTTCGCCGTCTAGGTTCGCAACTTCGATGATTGACACGTCAAAGGTTCCGCCCCCTAAGTCATAGACTGCGATAACGCTGTCTTTAACCACTTTATCCATTCCGTAGGCCAGTGCAGCCGCGGTCGGTTCGTTAATAATACGCTTCACTTCTAAGCCTGCAATGCGCCCTGCATCTTTCGTTGCCTGACGTTGCGCGTCGTTAAAGTATGCAGGCACAGTAATAACCGCTTCTGTCACTTCATAGCCTAGGTAGTCTTCAGCCGTAGTCTTCATTTTAATCAGCGTTTTGGCAGACACTTCTTGTGGAGACAGTTTCTTACCATTCGCTTCTACCCAAGCATCGCCGTTGTCTGCTGCGACGATTTTGTAAGGCACCATGTCTTTGTCTTTCTGGACAATCTTGTCATCTGCACGACGACCGATTAAACGCTTGATCGCAAAGATTGTATTCTCAGGGTTCGTCACAGCTTGACGCTTTGCAGAATCTCCTACTAACACTTCACCGTCTGCTGTGTAAGCAACGATTGAAGGAGTCGTACGCGCGCCTTCAGCGTTTGGAATGACCTTAACTTCTTTCCCTTCCATCACAGCAACACAAGAGTTTGTTGTTCCTAAATCGATACCAATAATTTTAGCCATCTTAAATAATCTCCAAAAGAATTAAATTGTTTAAATTGTTGCAACCTTTATAAGGTTAATATTTTTGCTTTCAAGCCATATAAAGGTTTTTATTTTTTTGCTTATTGTTATGCCAATTGTTACCAGCGTTCACTAGTCAAATTAAGCAGGCCTGCTTACGTGTATCTTAAACACACGCTTATTCGCTTATTGAGCAACAATAACGCGCGCAGCTCTCACAAGACGTCCATTCAGCGTATAACCTTTTTGAATCACATCCACCACCGTATTGGTTTCATGCTCTGGCGATGGAATCATCGTTAAGGCTTCGTGAAGCTCTGGGTTAAACTTTTCATTCAGCGGATTGACTCGCTCAACGTTAAACTCACCCAGTACATCCAACATCTGCTTGAGCGTCATCTCCATCCCTTCGCGAATGCTCTGAATGGTAACCGCCTCTTTGGTGGTCGCGTCAATCCCCATCTCCATTGAATCCATCGCCGGAATCAGAGCGTTGACGAACTTATCCAACGCATATTTATGTGCGCTCTCAACATCAATACGAGTACGACGTCGTAAGTTCTCCATATCGGCTAGCGTACGCAGTGCCAAATCTTTATTTTTATCTGCTTCATGGCGCGTCTCTTCTAACAGCGCCGCAAGGTCTTCTTTAACGTCTTTTTGTGCGTCGCCTTGAGCTTCATCCATTGTTTCAGCGCCGTCAACCGTTGGAATCTGCTCTTCGCTCGTCTGCTGACCCGCGTGCTCTGCTGTTTGCTTATCTGCTTTAAAATCTGACACTGTGATTACTTCCTGTCGTTAAGTTGGTTGAGTTGCACCGCTCTTAAAAAACTCAAGAGAAGTGTCCAAACATTAAAATTAGATTAAATACTTCGATACCCTAAATCATTGGGTCACGCGCCTACTTTTTCAAGAGAGAGCTGAGAATTTTTGCTGTGACATCCACTTTTGGAACAACTCTTTCGTAATTCATTCGGCTTGGACCTACGACGCCTAAGACACCTAGCACCTCTCCATCCACACTGTAAGGAGTCGTAATGATACTGCAGTCTTGGTAGATTGGATTGCCGCATTCCGCGCCTATAAAGACCTGCACCCCTTCGGCGTCCATGCTTTTATCGAGTACGCTGAGCATTTCGGTATGGTGTTCAAAGGCGTGAAACAGAGACTTTAATTTATCCGCATGCGCCAGCTCTTGATAGTTCAGCAAATTAGTTTGCCCTGAGACTAAAAAAGGAATTTTTTGCGCTAACTGCTCGTTCAAAACCCCGTCGGTCGCTTCGATGACCGACGACATAAATTCATTAGTGGTGCTGCGAATTAAATTCAATCGTTCGACCAAACTTTTTCTGGCGTCGACCAGGCTTTTGCCAACACATTGCTGGTTTAAAAAGTTGGCGATTTTAACCAACTCACCACTGGTAATCGGCTTTTCCAATTCAACCACACGATTTTGCACGTCTTGGTCATTAAACACCAACACCACTAAGACTCGGTTTTCCCCCAGTGCGATAAAGTCGATATGTTTGAGGGTTTCACGCTCTCGCTTGGGCATCAGAATCAGGCTGGCCATTCCGGTCAAACCGGACAAAATATTCGATGCGCCTAGCATCAGAGCATCCTGACTTGGGCTTGGAGAAAGCGCATCGCGAATACGGGCTTCACGTTGCACCGACAACGGCTGATAGGTCAACATCGAATCTACAAACAATCGATAGCCTTTCTCGGTCGGCACTCGGCCTGCCGAGGTGTGGGGCGCGTGAATCAACCCCAGTTTTTCTAAATCCGCCATAACATTACGAACGGTCGCTGAACTCAAACCAATTTCGGGGTGTTTTGCCAGCGTGGTTGACCCTACCGGCTTGCCTTCATTCAGGTATAATCCCATCAAGTTTTTAAATAAAATTTGTGAACGATCGCTTAACATCTGTTAGCCTAATTTAGTGTGACATTGTGGTGATATTAATGTAAAAAGCAGTCCTGAAAATTGATCTGTATCAACTATCAAAAGTAAGCACTCTCGACCCTTGAGTGCTAAATTATAAGTCTCCGGCACGGTTATACAAGTGGACAGGCCATTTTAGCGTTCATTTACCGTGAGTTTTTTAGAAAAGAGAGAAGCAGATGTTTAATAAAATAGGCATTTTTGGCAAGTACAATGGTATGCAATCCTGGGAGAGCATTGACACGCTGATTCAGTTTTTGCAGAGCAAATCTAAAACTGTGTTTCTTGACTCTGCCTCCTGTCACGACTTTCCGCATGAACGTTATGGCGTCGAAATTATTGACCGTGACGAGTTGGCACAACACATTGATATTGCCATTGTAGTCGGCGGTGACGGTACTTTTTTAGACGTTGCGCGCTCGATTGTCGACCAAAAAGTCCCTATTTTAGGCATCAACCTTGGACGTTTAGGCTTTCTAACCGACATCTCACCTAAAGGCATGGTCGCCATTTTAGACGACGTCCTCAGCGGAGTTTATGAGAGCGAAGAACGTAACCTTATTCGCGTGGTCATAAAAAAAGACGAGCAGGTTCTCTTCAGCCAACTCGCATTTAATGATGTGGTGATTCACAAAACAGACTCCCCGCGTATGATTGAGTTTGAAACCTTTGTCGACGACCGTTTTTTTAACAGCCAACGCTCTGACGGCATGATTATCGCCACGCCCACCGGCTCAACCGCGTATGCCCTCTCTGCTGGCGGACCGATTTTGGACCCCTCTTTAGACGTTATGAGTTTGGTCTCGATCAACCCGCACACCATGAGCAACCGCCCTTACGTTATCTCAGGAGAGAGCGTGGTTGAAATCCGCCCGCACGAAGATTGTTATAGCACGGCGCAAATTATCTGTGATGGTCAGATATCGCACCTTCTAGAGGCGGGTGATCGAGCGATTGTTACGCGTCATACCCATTTTATTAAAATGATCCACCCCAAAGGCCACGACCACTTTGAACTGCTCAGAGCCAAGCTGCACTGGGGCGATAAGTTTTAAGACTCGTTGTTTTAATCCCCACTATTTTAATATCGACTGTAACCAGGCCTGGTCAGATAAAACGCCCTAAACAGACAAGAGAATCTGGCATCAGTAAGCCTTTTACAAACTTTACAGCCTTTAACAGCTCCTTATTTTGACAACCGTAACCACGCCGGCGATTTCGTCGGCACACACTAATCCAAAAGAGTAGACATGCTACAAGAACTCTCCATTCAAAACCTTGCTTTGATTGAAAAGCTCCACCTAAATTTTAACAGCGGATTCAGCTGTTTAACCGGTGAGACCGGGGCTGGGAAATCGATCTTACTGGACGCTTTGGGCTTAGCCCTGGGCGACCGCTCAGACAGTAGTTTGGTTCGCTACAACACCCCAAGAGCCGAAGTGACCGCGTTGTTTGATATTAAAGAACTGCCAAACGTCCAGGCCTGGTTAGTAGAGCAAGAGCTGGACGATGAGCTAGAGTGCTACTTGCGCAGAACGGTGACCATCGAAGGTCGTTCCAAAGCGTACATTAATGGCCGACCTATTCCCGCCAGTCAATTAAAAACTCTGGGCAGTATGCTGATTGACATCCATGGTCAACATGAACATCAATCTCTGCTCTCCAATCATAAGCAACTCGGTTTGCTGGACGCTTATGCCGTCCATCCTGACTTAATCAAAACCTGTCGCCAAACCTACCAGGCCTGGCAGGTTCTAAACCGTCAGTTGGAAAGTCTGCTAAACGACCAAGCGGATTATCAGAGCAAGCTCGAACTGCTCTCGTTTCAAAATAACGAATTCGATGAGGTTGAACCCGCGCAGGGAGAATTTGAGGAGCTGTCAGAAGAACAGAGCCAACTCTCCCACGCCAGTGAAATTATTCAAGCCTGTGAATCGGCCTATGAAGCCATAGAGGGCGAAACCGGCGTGGTTGACTCTATCAACCAAGCGCTGCACGCCATGGAATCGATTATCGGCTACAGCCCAAGCTTGCAGAGCTCGTTAGACCAACTCAACAGCGCCTTGATTGAAGTTCAAGAAGCGGCAACAGAAATTCACAACCACAGCAGCCATATTGACCTAGACCCCGGGCAACTAAACTGCATTGATGAACGCTTATCTTTGCTGTTTAGCCTGGCTAAAAAGTACAACCTTGAGCCGGCTCAACTGGTTGAAAAACACCAACAGCTTAAAACCGACTTAACCAACTTAACGCAATCCGACGCGTCACTTGAAACTTTAAAAATTGAAATCGACCAGGCCTGGTCACTGTTTCAACAGAGCGGTTTGGCACTTACTGAGTCGCGTTCAAATGCCGCACAAAAACTTTCAACCATTGTGACCGAAGGCATGCAAACATTGGGCATGCCCAATGGCTTGTTCGACGTTCAACTTACTGCGTCGGACACACCAAACGCCAGTGGCTTCGACAAGGTGGCGTTTCAGGTCACCGCCAACAAAGGCCAGCCTTTGCAACCACTTGCCAAAGTCGCTTCGGGCGGTGAGTTGTCACGAATCAGCCTGGCCATTCAAGTCGCCACTGCCGAAGTCACCAGCTTACCCACCTTAATATTTGATGAAGTCGATGTCGGCATTGGTGGTGGTATTGCTGAAGTGGTCGGCAAAAAAATGCAACAGCTCGGCCAACATAAACAGATTCTCTCCATCACCCACTTGGCACAAGTCGCCTCTCACGGCGACACGCATCTGCAGATTGCAAAGCAGACAGAAAAAGAGCTGACTTTCACGCAAGTCTATCAACTGGATGAAGCCACCCGCATAGAAGAACTGGCCCGCATGATGGGCGGATTGACCATCAGCCAGCAAACTCTTGAACATGCAAAAGAGATGTTTCACAGCGCGCAACAACGCACGCCTTAACCGAACTTCCACGCTTAACACGGAGAGGGGCATTCATGGAGAACAGAACCATTAAACTTCCCGAAACGTTACACGCATGGAGCCAAAAAAACTCACTGAGTCAGGCCGACGCTGCAGCCTTATTTAAAGCGGTGTTTATCAAAGAGGTCTCCGAACTTGAGGGCTGTTTGCTCCCCTTGCAAGAAGGCCTCCGTCAGTCAAGCCATGCATTACTGGATGAATTTAAAGTGATGGTGCTGTCAACCAATGAAACCGACAGCCATTTAGACGTGAAAGCGGGGATTTTTTACGCGGGCATCATCGCCGGATGCAGCTGCGCCGACGACCCTACACCCATCAATGAACACGCTGAATTTTGTCACTGCCTGTTTACTATTGATAAACAGACCGCAGTAACCCGCATTCAACTCATTGAAGAGTAACAACGCATTTAAGCGATCTCTTTCAATTGAGCACTCTTTTAGAGGGTTTTTAACGAACGCTTGATAACTCCGCAAAATAAGCATTAGGGACAAACACAAAAAGGCCGTTCAAACCTCTGTTTGAACGGCCTTTTTTTGATCTACAACTCTTTTTGATTACAGCCTAGATCCCTTGACGGTTATGCTCTTTTAAATCTAGCTCAACTCAGTTAGGGTTTTTCTTCGACAACCGTTCCATAAATGACCAAGTTATGCCCGGATAATTCGTATCCACTCTCTTTGGCAATTTGAACAATGCGTTCTTCAATAATCGGGTCAACAAACTCCTTAACCATGCCGGTTTTGACACAAACAATGTGATCATGATTATCGCCCGTGTCCAGCTCAAAAACAGAGATATTATTTTCAAAATTTAAACGACGCACCATCCCCGCTTGTTCAAACTGGGTTAATACTCGGTAGACAGTGGCAAGCCCAACTTCCTCTTCTTGCTCCAATAAAATTTTATAAATATCTTCAGCCGTTAGGTGTCGATGCTCTGCTAAGCCCTCGAGAATTTCTAAAATCTTCAATCTAGGCAAAGTAACCTTTAAGCCTTTTCTCTTAAGTTCTGAACCACCCATAAAAATCCCTTGATCTAATTTGATACACATTCAAAAAAGAGCATCCCGAAATATTACACCGCGATATGACAATTGGATATAACAACTGGATAAAACGCTGTTTTAGAACACGCCGTTATTGCTTTTCAATTTAATTTTTGTTGTGAGATTTACCATCTCTATTAATGTGTATAATACCTTAAATAATCAATCACAGACACTAATTAGTTGAGTATGAAAACCTTGAAGCTGAATTCGTCCAAACCCGGCTTAACCCTTAAGCCATCGTTTAAGTCACCGCTTACCTCTCTTTTAAATGTGCGTTCAGGCGCTGTGCTTAACACCATTTTTAACACTACCTTCTCTGTGCGTTTGTGGACTCTTCCGCTTCTGCTTTCTGGCACACTGCTAAGCGGTTGCTCTTATTTTGAGCCGTATAAAGCGCCCTTAACACAAGGCAACGTGATGACGGAAGAGTCGGTTTCGCTTATTCAAGAAGGGCTGACCAAAGGGCAAGTTCGTGAGTTGCTCGGACCGCCACAAGGACAAGATCCTTTTAACCCAAACCACTGGGAATACATATTTTACAGCTCAAATACCACTCTGCACACCAACTCTAACCGGCATTTAGTCATCAAGTTTGATGACGATGAGATGATTAAGGAGTGGGAAAACTTACCCAGTAAAATTCGTCTTAAAAAGGATGACTCCTGGCTGGGATTGGACTGGTTCTAAGACTTTAATTGAACTTTTACTCTAAGTAAGACAAAACGGGGCATAATTAAAATTGACCCCATAAAAAAGCCTGCTAACGCAGGCTTTTTTTGATTTAAGCGCTAGGCTTTTAATAACCGCAGCTTGAATGGCTTGCAAGACAAGTTACTGCGACAAGTTACTGAGGTTTTCTTGTAGTTCTACTGCTTACGCTCCTGACTGCGTTCCTCTTCGACCCGCTCTCTTCTACGAACCCGTGGATCAATCTTTAAAGGACGGTAAACTTCAATACGATCGCCCGCGCGCAACACTGTTTCGGGTGATGCTAGCTTGCTGAAGATTCCTACTTTCTCAATGTTCAAATTGGGAAACTCCGCCAGTAAGCGAGAAGCAGCCAAAGCTTGGGCAACCGTCGTACCTGCATCAACCCGCTGCGTAAATAAAAACTGTTCGTCCTCTAGCGCGTAAGCGACTTCGATTTCAAAAGTGCTTTCCATAGCATTCCTCATTTAAAAACCCGTTCAACAACGCTTTAAAACAACGGCTTAAAACAAAAAACCATTACCCGTAAACCTGTTTAGCACGCTCACAAAAAGAGTCAACCATGGTGCTGGCAATGTGTTCAAAAATTGGACCTATCGCGGCGCTGAGTAAGCCGTTACTTACCTCAAACTCCACTTCAAACTGAATTTTACACGCCTCAAAGTTCAATACTTTAAATTGCCACTCGCCTTTAAGGGATTTAAAAGGCCCTTCTTGCAACTGCATCTCAATCCGCTCACCTGGCACTAGGTGGTTGCGAGTTTGAAATGTCTGGCGAATACCGGCTTTTGCAATCGTAACGCTGGCGACCATCTCTAAATTGCTTTGTGAGACAACATGAGACGCACCGCACCAAGGTAAAAACTCGGGGTAAGCGGCAACATCATTCACGATGTCATACATCTGTTTTGCGGAGTAAGGCAGTAGAGCTGTTCTGGCTATTTTTTTCATAAGAATTAGCGAATGACCATCTTTAATAAACTTAAATACAATAAATAAAAACTAAGCGGGCGTAAAAAAAACACCCAATACAAAGCACCCAAAAACGAACCCATCCTCAACAATTAGCACAGCATTGAGAGGGCTTTTTTAACCCCTGTATTATAACAAAACACAGTTGAAGCTGACGAACCAGAGTCAAACTTCTTGAGTTCGCACAAAAAACCCTCTAAAAATCGCTGAATCCAACTCATAAAGCTGACAGCTCTATTTGATTAAACTTTTGATTACATGAGCATTCTTGAAAGCTAAATCCACGGTGGATAAATTCATGATAGAATGAAAAACATACGTCAAATTAAGGATCCATGCAATGAGTCAACCATTGGACAACACACGTCGCAGCGCCTCCCACTTTAAGAAAGCCTTACCCTTGTGCTTACCCTTGTGCTTACCCTTCCTGCTCCCTAGTTTTGCCAGTGCCGAAGAGCATCATCTTATTGAAGCCCCCGTGGCGTCAAACCAGAGTTCGGACGGAGTTTTGAAAAACAGTTGGGTCGTGGATTATAGAACAGATGATTTTACCGATGTCATTAAAAATGCAACCGTGCTGTTTATCCCAGAAGATTACAGTACTCAGAAAGCGTTTTTTATGCGCTGCAATGATTTCTTCTCAAACTTCAGCATACAATACATTGAGAATGAATCCGCCCTCAAAAACCGCAGTGGCACATTGCCAAATGCCTCTTCAGATTACATCAAGCACGGCTATGTGTATGATGACAAACAGAGACTGACCGTTAAAAGCAGCAACAACTCAGTGTCGTTTGATATCTCCGTTGGCGGACAGAACAACAGCTTATCCAACCTGTTCAAAACAGACATTGAAAAGCAACCAGGCCTGCTCGGAATGAGCCTGCACACCTCTTTTACCTATAAAGAGATGCCCAGCTTTAAAGCCGACCGCAACAGCTCAGACCTCAAAAAATTCTTTGCGTTATTAAAACCCGGCTTGGCGGGTCAAGATCCCCTTCACTTTGAACTGGTCAGTGACCAAGGTCAAAAACACACCTTTTCGCTAGATGTAAAACGCATGAACCAATTTGTTCCAAAAGAGGTCATGGATTACTGCTTTACCGACCGAGAGTTAAGAGAGTAAGCGCGTCGTTTTTCACTTCTAAGCGCATCTAAGCTCGCCTATTTAACCTGTACATCGTGTCACTTACAGCGTCAATGTCTGACTTGATTTTGCTATAATAGCGCCCATTTACAATAAACCACTTTAAAGGGTCGGTTTCGACGGTACACATATGGCAAAAAAACCTAAAAACAAAGCGCTCTCTAAGACCATTGCTCAAAACAAAAGAGCCCGCTTTGACTACCAAATAGACCAAACATACGAAGCTGGCATCGTGCTTGAAGGCTGGGAGATTAAAAGTATTCGCGAAGGTAAGGTCAATATTAAAGAGAGTTATATTCTCCTAAAAAACCACGAAGCCTTTTTGTTCGGCGCACAAATTCAAGCCTTAATTACCGCCTCAACCCACACCTTTCATGACCCATTACGCCTGCGTAAACTCTTGCTGCACCGTAAACAAATTGAGTTTTTAAACTCAAAAATG
>CAZVPH010000031.1:0-10715 GCA_964628125.1 uncultured Thiosulfatimonas sp.
TACAGCTGGCCTTTTTTTCTACCTGTAAATTGCACTTGTTATGCGAATCCAAGTTTTATTACGCCGGCAAACGGTGACTTAATTCAAGCCGTACGCCAAGCGTCACACGCTGTTCTAGGTTACACACCTAAACTCTCAACCGCGGGGGGCACTTCTGATGGTCGCTTTATTGCACCGACCGGCGCACAAGTTATTGAATTGGGACCTTTGAACGCGACCATTCATCAGGTTGACGAACACGTCAGCGTCAGTGACCTGAACAAACTCACAGACATTTATGTTCAGATTCTCATTAACTTATTGGTCGAACCGGCTTAAATCTGTTATAAATTCAACAAGGCTTTATGAAACAGTTAAAGTTTGAAGCGATTAAATGCCGTTAAACAGAGGGGAATCTCTGCCAGAGCCATCCCTCTTTTCACCAGGCCTGGCCATAAATTTAAAACGGAGTTAATACCATCATGATAGAAACCGAATTGTCCAACTCTATTCAGTATTTACTCATCGCGCTTCAAGTGTTTGCGGTGGTTCTGTTTGTTTATTTAGCTTGGCCTTATCTGCGGAAGGAGAAGTGGCGCGAAAAATTTATTGAAAACAAAACTGCGCGCTCTATTCTGATTGTTTTTGTACTGATTTTTATTTTTCTGTATGGAATTGGGGCGTTATTTAATACTCTTTTTCCCATTGAAACCTTAAGCTAATTAAAACCTCAGACTCAAGCCACAAATTTGAACCAAAGTTTTAAACAACTGTTTTGAACCCAAGTTTATTTTCCACACTTTCATCCGCCACTGGAAGTTTCGATGCCCTACGCCTCGAACCAGCCTACTCATTAAAAAAGGAACTCTATGTCACATGCACCCTTAATCGCCTCCCAGCTCGCCACAACCTTATTAGGTCAGGAATTAACGACTGAGGAGTGTGAATTACTCGCGCAGATTATGACGCAAAAAAAATTAGTAAAAAACGAAATATTGTTTGAGGAAGGCGACGTCGACGAAACCTTGTACATTCTCGTCTCTGGCAGGCTCGACGTGCTTAAGTTGATCGGCGGACAGAGTCCGATTTCAATGGACAGCATAAAACAGGGAGGCATGGTAGGAGACTTTGTAGATACAGCACCGCACCCTATGCGTGTAGCGGCTAAAACAGAGTCCATAATCTTGCTGTTGCACAAAGACTCATTTGAAGCCTTAATCGCGCAGCAGCCACACTTAAGCTACCATGTGATGCGCTCTATCTTACGCTACTGTTATCAAAATCAACGCAAGGTCAACGATAAGTACCTAGAGATGCACCGTTTGGTTCAAAACCAATACATGGCCACTTATTAACTGTTATTCACTGCCGTTAACCGTCCCCTCCTAAATAAACACAGACTGAATGATAAATATGCAGTGATCAATCCGTCCGGTCACTCTAAACTCAGTGCTTGTGTTTATCCTTTGCACGCCAGATATAGAGCGCATATAACAGCAACATTACCGCAATCAACCAGACCGCATGCTCTGCATCAAACAGATTAAAGGCAAACACCGCCATCACCGCGACGGGCGAGATCCATTTCAGTACAAAAAGAAACAGCGACATGCCATATGACGAAAGCTCAATCTCCTCCCCTCGAACTGCTGGGTACATGACCCAAGCTACAAAAATGGTCATCAGCAAACCCCCTAAGGGCAACATAATGTTTGTGGTCATAAAATCGAGAGAGTCAAAGAAAGTGCGTTCCCCTAAAAAGTGAACATCCTGCCAAACATTAAACGAGAACACCGTTCCTAATCCCAGCAACCAAATAACGGTCCCTATAAGCCATGCCGCTTTAACTCGTTTTACGCCCCACCGCTGGTCAAACCAACTGACCACCGGCTCAAGCAAAGAGATGGCGGAACTCAGTGCAGCCATCACCACAAGTGCGAAAAACAGTGGCCCAAAAAACCAACCGCCGTTCATTTGTCCAAACGCGATAGGTAAGGTTTGAAACAACAAGCCTGGTCCCGATCCTGGCTCTAAGCCATTGGCAAACACAATTGAAAAAATAACCAGGCCTGCTAACAACGCGACTGTGGTATCTGCAAACGCAATCCACACGCTGGCTTTAACGATCGAATGTTTTTTAGCGAGGTAAGAGCCGTAAACCATCATGGTGCCCAGGCCAATACTGAGCGTAAAAAAAGCATGCCCCATCGCCACCAACACCGAAGTCCAAGTTAGTTTTGAAAAATCGGCCGAAAATAAAAAGTCAAAACTCTTACCAAAATACCCGGTGGTCACCGCATATACTAGCATGACCATCAGCATTAACAAAAGCCCAGGAATCATAATGTTAACGGCTCTTTCTAAACCACTTTTCACCCCTCTTGAAACAATCACAACCGTCACCAAAGCCACAATCGTATGCCATAAAACCAACTCGTAAGGACTGGCCAAAAGACCGTCAAAGTGAGCCGCCACTTCCGGAGCGGTTATCTGATTAAAGCTCCCCTGCAGACTCTGAATAAAATAGGCAATCGCCCAACCTGCGATCACCGTATAAAAAGAGAGGATGAGCGCGCCGGCTAACACACCGTTAACGCCGAGCAACACCCACAGTTTACTGGCGCCATTTTGACGTGCCAGGTTAGACATAGCTTGTATTGGATTCGCCTTACCTGCCCGGCCTAAAGCAATCTCTGAGATCAACACTGGCAAGCCGATTAAAAGAATACATGCCAAATAGACTAAGACAAAGGCCCCGCCACCATTTTCACCGGTAATATAGGGAAACTTCCAAATATTACCCAGTCCAACGGCAGAGCCCATTGCGGCCATAATAAAAACAGTCTGTGAAGACCATGAATCTTTAGAATGTTCCGATCGGCTCATCATCTTCCTTTATACTATGCAATTTACTGATAATTATACACAAGAGACCTATGCACATTCAGGCCAACTACTCTCTACTGCCCCACAACACTTTTAAGGTAGATGTAAAAACTCAATACTATGTTGAGATCAATCGTCAAAGTGATATTTTGACTCTACGAACCGACATGAAGCTCGCTTCTCTACCTTGGAAAATCATCGGTGCTGGCAGTAATTTATTGTTTACCCATGACGTTGAAGGGGTAATAATTCGCTGTACTTATCGACAGATAAAAGTCATAAAAGAGGATCAAGATGATGTTTTACTCTCTGTCGGAGCTGGCGTAGAGTGGCATGACTTGGTGGAGTACACCGTCGACCGTGGTTGGTGGGGATTGGAAAACCTGGCCTTAATTCCTGGGACCGTCGGCGCGGCACCGGTGCAGAATATTGGTGCCTATGGCACCGAAGCTCGCGACAGCATCACCCGCGTGCAGACCTTAAATATTTACAATGGCGAAAGCACCGAGTTTAGAAACTCTGAGTGTAACTTTGACTACAGAACCAGTATTTTCAAACAAGAGTACGTCAACACGCTTTTAGTCCTAAGAGTAACCTTCGCACTTAAGAAAAAACATGCGGGTCAGGCGAATCTGTTTTACGGTCCCTTAAAAGAGTCGTTAAAAGAAATCCCTTACAAAGAGTTAACGCCCAGAAATGTGTTCGATGCCATTGTAGCGATTCGTGAGCAGAAAATCCCCGACCCCAAACGGCAAGGTAACGCGGGAAGTTTCTTTAAAAACCCCATCGTCAACCCTGAGTATTTTGAAGAGTTACTGGCACGATTCCCAGAAATCCCCAGTCATAAAATGTTGGATGGCAGTTTTAAAATTCCTGCCGCCTGGCTCATCGAACAAGCGGGATGGAAAGGCAAGTCTCATGGTAATGCCGGCGTTTCTGCGCAACATGCGCTGGTGCTGGTCAATCTTGGCAATGCCGCGGGCAGTGAGATTGAGGAGTTATCATTGATGGTTAAAGAGGATGTTAACCAGACTTTTGGCATCTACTTAGAGCCCGAAGTGATCATTTTATAATCCATTTTTAATGCGTTGAGCTGAGGTAAATTAAGCTGATTTGACCAGGCCTGGTCAGAACTCTTAAAAAGCCACCTCTCATAAAAAAAGGCCTGATAGAGAACTCTACCAGGCCTTTTTTTTTATACCTTGTGTATTTTTTTTTGTAAATGCCATAAACATCATAAAAACAAAGCTTTAACAGCGCCTGAAAACATCTTCCTGCCCTGCGGTTTTTGCTCAAACGTACTTATAATACGACTTTTATGACGGCATTTTTATGCAGAGACTTTATCCGCGACAGAATGTCCTTCTTGCTCCAGTTCAGGTTGAGAAGCGGCCGACTCGATATGCAGTGTGCGGGTTGGGAACGCCATCTCCGCACCATGTGCTTCGACAATTTCGCTTATCTTAATCAAGACATCTTGTTTTATTTCGTGAAACAGCACCCAATCCGTGGTTTTGGTAAAGGTATAGATAAAAAACTCTAAAGAGGAAGCCTTATAGTGATTGAAGTTCACAATCATAGTCTGGCTCGTATCAATGTCTGGATGGTTACGTAACATCTCTTTAACCCCTTCGATAATCTCGCGCATCTTGTTCACATCTGCGTAACGAATGCCCATGTCTTCTTTGATGCGTCGATTAAACATTCGCGACGGGTTTTCAATTGAAATATTGGCAAAAATTCCATTAGGCACATACAGCGGGCGCTTATCAAAGGTACGCACCGTCGTGATACGCCAGCCGATTTTTTCCACCGTGCCTTCAATCTCTTTATCCGGAGAGCGAATCCAGTCGCCAACCATAAAAGGTTTGTCCATATATAACATCAAACCACCAAAAACATTACCTAACAAGTCTTTAGCTGCAAAACCTATCGCAATCCCCCCGACGCCACCAAAAGCCATTAGGCCTGTTAAGCTCACACCAAATGAACTTAAAAAGAACAGCACCGTCAAAATAACGGCCAGCAGCTTGATAATCTTTGCCAGCGCCTCAACCGTCACTTCATCTAAACGGTCGTCTTCCTTAGCAAACTCTTTCAAGTGAAACTCAAGGCGTTGCACCAATCGAATCACAAACCAAGCAACCGACAGTGTCAGAATCGTCGATTTAAAGTTGTTGATGAAACCGACCAGCTCAATGTAAACGCCCACCTGGGTAATCAAGGTGGTCAGAGCCAAAACCGTGCCGGTGACCCAGATAAAAAACGACACAGGACTCTTAGCAGCGTCCACAACACTAAAAGACCAAATTCGTTCGCGTGCTTCCAGCCGATTACCCGTAAAGATTAAAATTCGTCGCTGAATGACATCGATCACCGCCGTTAGGCCTAAAATAGTAATCACTAAAAAAAACCAAGCGTGCTTGCCAAACACCGAGACCAAGTACCCCCAGTACTCTGTAACTAACTCCATTAAACTAACTCCTGCTGTTCATTTTTTTGATTCAACTGACTGATAACGCGCTCCGCTGCTTGCCATAAAGGATCGTATTGCAATGTTTTATAATTGAATTTGCCGTGGGCATGTAATCGAATCAGCCGCGCGTGCGACACGGTATTAGATCGCCAGTGAACCTGGCGCAATACTTCGTCAACCGCTGTAGGATCGTTGCACACCAACACTAAATCGCACCCCGCTTGCAGTGCTTTTAAAACACGTTGGGGTGCGCTGCCAAATTCTGTGGCGGCTTTCATGCTCATGTCATCACTGATGATGGCGCCTTCGAACTGACACTGCTTACGCAACACCTCCTGCAACCACGTATTAGAAAAGCCAGCAGGCAGCGTGTCGACTTGCGGATAAATGACATGTGCAGGCATCACTGCCTCCAAGCCATTTTCGATTAAATGTTGAAAAGGTTGCATATCTTGTTGCTGAATGTCCTCGAAGGCGCGTTCATCGACCGCCACTTCAAGGTGCGTGTCTGCTTCGATAAACCCATGCCCTGGGAAATGTTTGGCGACCGAGGCCATACCTGCCTTGCGCATTCCTAACATTAAGTGGAAGGCTAAATGACCCACCACAGCGGGCTGACTGTGGAAGGCGCGATCACCGATCACTTTACTGCCTCCGTAGTCTAAATCGACCACCGGTGCAAAACTGAAGTCGATGCCCACTGACAAAAGCTCGGCGGCCAATAACCAACCGACCTTCTCAGCGACTGACAGGCTGTACTCTTCATCTTTCTGATAAAGTTCCCCCAGTGTGCGCATGGCAGGGAGATGAGTGAATCCGGTGCGAAACCGTTGGACTCGACCGCCTTCATGGTCAATGCCAATCAGCAACTTTGGGTGACGTAGGTCATGAATGGATTTGGTTAAGCGTTGAATTTGCTCGATGGATTCAAAGTTACGACTGAACAGAATGACCCCAGCGACTAACGGATTCATTAAACGCGTAATGTCCTCCGATTGCAGTGCAGTGCCTTTAAGATCCACCATAACCGAACCCAAGGAGATCGACTGCCCATCTAGTTTTTGCATTTATATCCTTTAAACAGAAAGCCCGTCCCCTTGCATGTTTTGCAAGGATTCCTATTTCTATTTTTTATTAAAGCGTTCGTATGATAACAAAAACCCTCTTGTTTTCCAAAAGTCAGTCGTCGCTTTATCTTAAAAATTTTGCGGCATTGAAGAACAATCCAATAAAATTGAATATAATGGTGCTATTTTGTTTAATATGCGTTTGGTAAACGGTTGAAAAGTCTCTAGTCTTCTTGCCTAGTGAACCCTAAATAATTCCAAACAGTAATGATTACAACGCACGTTTAATTTTCTTAAAGTGCCACGACCAAAGGTTAAAAAAGGTTTTAAAACATGCCAAACATCACAGGTATTGCAACCCAAGACGCCTCTAAAGGCGTCATCACAACTCACCAACAGATTGAGGTCAGTGTTGAATCTGGTTTGAAGGGCGATTATCGAGGAGAAAGTTGCCCCCGAAGCCAGGTGACTCTGCTCTCCAGTAGAAACTGGGCATTGGCCTGCGCCGAAGTCGGGGCAGAATTAGAGTGGACAGAAAGAGGCGCCAACCTCTTAGTGGATGACATTGAATTCAACGACGCCATGATTGGGCAACAAATTCAAATCGGCACTGTTTTATTAAAAATAAGCAGCGAAACCGAGCCTTGCTCACATATGGAAGTCTTGCAACCAGGTTTACAAAACGCGCTTACTCGCGATTGGCGTGGCGGTGCAAGTTGCATGGTCCTAAGAGATGGCATCATTAAAGTCGGTGACAACGTGAACTTTTTAAAACGCGTTTAGGTGCGCCCCCTTTTAACGAAAAACTAACGACAAACTTGATACATAGCCACTGATGCACGTCGATACATCTTGTTGCATCCATCCGCACCGTCCGCCTTTAAATGAATACCCGCTCTTTAACTTAACCAGATCCTAGCCCTTAATTTTAGGCGCTAGACTTCGGTTAAAAAACCTCTCTCTTCTTCAATCAATTTTCTTCAATTCTATTTCTTACCAGGCCTGCTCACTTTGCCTCTATATCTCACCACCATAGAAAGTCAACGCCGGGGGGGTTGGGAGTGCACATCCAGATAATCACGCCATTGATCGCCAATCAAGTTCACCGCCAGCACCACTAACATAAGCGCAATCCCAGGCGCTAACACTAAATGTGGCGCCACCAATAGATAACGCGTTCCCTCTTTGATCATACTGCCCCAAGAGGCGTCTGGTGGTTGAACGCCTAGCCCTAGAAAAGAGAGGCCCGCTTCTGAGATAACCGCACCGGCCACTCCAAAGGTCGCCTCAACCCCTAAGGGCGCTAAAATGAGCGGCAACACATGGCGCCACAATATCCAAGGAACCGGCACCGCGATCGAGCGCGCCGCTAAGATATGTTCGCGGTGACGAAAGCTTAAGGTCTGCGCTCGAGCTAAACGGGCGTAACCAACCCATCCCACCACCACCAGTGCAAACACTACGTTTTCGATGCCTGGCCCCAAAATTGCAGCTAAGGCGATCGCCAACAGCAGTCCAGGAAAAGCGAGAAAAACGTCAATCACTTTGGTAACAATCCGGTCGGTCCAACCGCCCATATAGCCACTGTAAATACCGATAGTGGTTCCAATGATGGCTGAAAAAAACACTACGCCCAAGGCCACAAACAGAGAGGTTTGTGCGCCAAGAATAAGTCGTTCGAGCACCGGACGACCTAGTTCATCAGAACCTAACCAGGCCTGGCCCGTTGGACCGGTTAAGAACTGGGATAAAATCACCTCGTTGGCGCTGTCATCAATGACAAACCCTAGCATTGCCATCAACAACCAAAGAGCCACAATGCTGTAACTTAGATAACGCAACATGAATGACGCACCTTTAAACCACCCGTTAATATTTCAAGCAACTCATCCAAACGACTGATGCGTTTCGCCATCTTTTCAATCACATCTTGCTCCACACGTTGCATCATCCTATTAATTCGCAGATCTTATGCGCGGATCTAGCCATGCATACGCCAATTCGGTTAAGCCATTAATGCTGATGTAAGCCACGCTGATCACCAGAATACAGCCTTGCACAACCGGGTAATCACGACGCTGAATCGACTCGACCAACAGTTGCCCCAGGCCTGGCCAATCAAACACAACTTCGGTAATCACCGCGCCCCCCAGTAAAGTACCCAGTTGCAGTCCTAGAATGGTCACTACCGGCAAGAGCGCGTTTAACAGCGCATGTTTTCCATAGACCAGTCGTCCTGGCAAGCCTTTGGCCTTAGCCGTTCGAATGTAATCCTCGTGCAATACTTCTAACAACGACGCTCTGAGCATTCGCGCCAAAATCGCTGCTAAGGCGGTTCCAAGCGTAATCGCCGGTAGAACCCACGCAAAAGGTTGATCCGCACCACTGACTGGCAACCATGCTAACCACAAAGAGAAAAACAGGATCAACATGGGCCCGAGCCAGAAGTTGGGAATTGAAACGCCAATCAAAGAAACCGTCATCGACAGATGATCCGGCCATTTGCCCGCGCGCATCGCCGCCCAAAGCCCAAGTGGAAAGGCGATCAGCGCAGCAACCAACAGTGCCATAACCGCCAACTGTAATGTCATTGGAAAACGTTCAGCAATCAGTTCCGAAACCGGTTGTTGAAAAAACAGAGACTGGCCTAAATCCAGCTGTAACAAACCGGACATAAAGTGGCCATACTGCACCCAAATGGGTAGGTGTAATCCCAGCTGCTCGCGCAACACCGTCTCGTCAGCCGGGCTCGCCCAGTCGCCCAACATCACTGCCACAGGATCCCCGGGCACAAGGTGGATTAAAAAAAACACCAAGGTCCCGACTATCCAAGAAACAAACAGTACCGAGCCTAAGAGGCGAAAAAAATAACCGATCACAACTTTACTCTCTCATGACGATTCATCATGACGCCTGTCCATTCAAGTGATGTTGTTTGCAACTTTGACAAAGGTTTTGACACCTCTTCTCGCAACGACACTGCTTGCAAAATTTCTAATATTTTTTGCAGACCACTTCCTACCAGTACGTTAGGGGCATTAACAGCATTGAACGCTTTGAGTTCTTGCTGTTTTTTTATGCAGTTCATACGGTTCATGCAGTTATCATCACTTCAATTCCGGTCTCTATTAAATCAAACAACTCAATTAAATCGTCATTACGCATTCGCACACAGCCGTGCGACAAAGGCTGACCCATCGGTTCACTGTCCGGCGTACCGTGAATATAGATATAGCGTTGCATTGTGTCCACCGAGCCCAATCGATTCACACCCACCTCTTTGCCAGAAAGCCATAGAATACGGCTGAGAATCCAATCTCGATTTGGCGACTGGACCGCTAAAATTTCATTATAAATTTCACCAGTCGGTCGTCGTCCCACAAATACTGTGTTGATAGGCACATTCTGACCGATTTTGGCACGTACTTGATGCAAACCCAACGGTGTCATCCCCGACTCCTTTTGATTACCGGCGCCGTTTAACCCGGTGCTGACAGTGTACTGACGAACAGTCGTCACTTTATCCGTCACGCCGTTGGTTCTCATTAAAAGAAGCGTCTGTTGTGAAATGGAAATCAAGATGGAATAGGACAATTTACTCTGCTCAGTCACTTTTTAATGTTCCATTTACCCAGACGGCAATAACTGTTTTTGAACGTGTAACAAACCGTCCAAGCGACCGTCCGCGTACAGCGGGTAATCACTCATGTTTGAACGCATGACCGAATATTGGTCTTCATACCAAAGTGGAATCACCGCCAACGTTTCTTGCAAGCGTCGTTGTAAAGCTTGATAAATCAGCGCCTGCTCTTCTAAAGAATCTGTCTGCCCTGCTTGTCGAATCAGCCGATCTGCGATCGTATCACGATAGCGCCCACGATTCGCACCGCTGGGAGGCACCGCATCAGAATCGAACGCGTATTGAAAGATATCCGGACTTTTAACCCCAACCCACGCCAGGCTGTAAAGTTGAAAACGCCCCTGCTTAATGTCGCTGTAAAAAGTCCCCCAATCATAACTTTGGACATTGAGGTGAATGCCGATTTTTTTGAGTTGAGATTGGTAGATGGTCGCCAGTCGAATTCGCGTAGGATCGTTAGAGGTTTTATAACTTAGCTCAATAAAAGGTTGATTATTAGCGTCTTTTTTGACCAGGCCTGGTGGTATCTGCACTTGCTGTAAAAGCTTTCTAGCCTTCTCTGGCTGGTAGTCATAGCCGTGCAGATCTTGCGCACCGCTCCAGTGTTCCGGCACCAGAAGCCCACCGGCCAAACGGGCACGTCCGGCAAACATCGAATCGATAATCG
>CAZVPH010000032.1:0-10456 GCA_964628125.1 uncultured Thiosulfatimonas sp.
AAGCTGTTTTGCACCCAGTTTCTCTTCCAAAAGGGGAGAGGCTCCGTGGCGTTATTCTGTTCGGACGGCGGTGTGGGGGAGGGAGACGATGTAAGCGGTGTTTTATGGGTCATTAAAAGCTCTGTTGGGTTCTAAGTAGTCTAAGCGAAGTGTTCCGTTAGAAGAGGCATCAAGGAGTTGTAAGTGTGGCCATTTGCGTTATTTCTTAAGACCGAGGTGTTAAAATGCGCTCACCATCACAATCGGCTTATTATAACGGTTTTGAACCGACACTGAGAGGCGATGGTCGGAATGACAAATTGTGTGACGGAAAAATGTGTCGTGGGTTGAGTGGGCGTAGATTGGCGAGGAGACGATATGCAAGCAACGTTTTGGCATGAGATGTGGGCGAGTGGCGTGGTTGGGTTTCACCAAACGGAGGTCAATCCCTTTTTGAGCGAATATTGGCAAGCTTTAGGCTTGACGGGCGATGAGACCGTTTTAGTGCCTCTTTGCGGCAAATCACTGGACATGCTTTGGTTGGCCGAGCAAGGTCATACGGTGTTGGGAGTGGAGTTAAGCCAGCAAGCGTTGGATGAGTTTTTAATCGAAAATAAGCTTGCTAAGGATAGATACATCGAGAATCAGGTGGGCGAGAGCAAGAAGATCGAGAGCCAGGTCACTGTGCACCCCGTCCAACACGAGCATTATTGCGGTTACCAGTTGGAGGGCATGACTTTGCTGTGCGGTGATTTTTTTCATCTAAGCGCAAAAGACTGCCAGACGGTTAAAGCAGTCTACGATCGGGCGGCGATTGTGGCGTTGCCAGCGGAGCTTCGCGCTCAATATGTGGCGCATTTACGCGCGATGTTGCCCAAAGGCACGCGTTACTTAATGGTCACCATGGCGTACGATCAAGCTTTGGTGGCCGGGCCGCCGTTTAGCGTGCCCGAAGCGGAAGTCTATCAACTGTTTTCTGGGGTTCACTCAATAAGAAAGTTGCACGAAGAGTGCTTTGTTCGCAAAGAGGTCACACGGACGGAGATGGTGTTTGTGGTTGAAACTTAATAGGCGAATTCAAGAAACTTAATGACACCAAGTAAAAACGTATTTGGCAGCGGTTAATATTTCTTAAATTTGGCTGGTTGAACGTGCACTTTGAAGCCTCGCGCCTAATGACAAGGCCTTACCCTAAAGTCACCAGGCCTGGTCGTTTGTGAACCCTTGAGCTATGCGCCGTTTCGGGGGCTAGGTTAAGATCAAATTTCTTTACAGACGGTCACTTTTAACCCCGGCATAATCTCTGAGTAACGCTCAAAACAAGCAAAGGTTTTTGGATCGATTTTGTCCAGAGAAGGGCTGACAAAAGTGGCGCACAAAGGATAAGCGATGCCGTACTCTTGGGCGGTTTGCAAGGCGTGTAAGTTGTCATCAATTAACAAGGTACGCTCTGGATCATAGGCAATAACCTCTTGGATCTTAGACCAGATGGCAATATCCTCTTTGGGCATTCCAAAATCGTGTGCTGAAATCAACACGTCAAAATAATCACCGATTTCGGTCATTTCAAGCTTAATCACCAAGCTATCACGGTGCGCATTGGTAACCATCACCACGGTTTTATTGTGAGCTTTAAGGGTTGCCAAAAAATCCATCACTTCGGGATGCACTTGGATTTGGTGTTTTAACTCACGCTTCAAAGCCGCGACCGGCAGATCCAACGTGACAGACCAGTAATCTAAGCAGTACCAATTTAAAGTGCCAGTTTGCGAGTGGATTTTTTGATGAATCAGCTCTTTTGCCGACTCGAGCGGAAAGTCATTTTTAGTGGCGTAAGCTTGGGGAACGACGTTCATCCAAAAGTGCCAGTCAAAGTGCAGGTCCAGCAAGGTACCGTCCATGTCGAGCAAAACCGTATCGATTTCTGACCAGTTAATAGGCGTGTTCACGAGTAACCAAATCTCCTTATCGTTATGAGGCAAGAGTGCGATGCGTTATGATGAACCAATATGTGTCATCCAATATAGATCCTCTATATATGCATCACTCTATATATGCACTATTACGTCATGATGACAAAACCAGCGAGGGTCTCAAGATGACTAAAAAAACACCTACTATTTTATCGGAAAAAATAGCTTCTCAGACACGAATATTTACCGTGCAGTCGCAAGAGCTTACTTTTTCGAATGGTACCACGGTGACCTACGAACGTCTATTGAGCAGTAAACGCGGTGTCGTTTTGATTGTGCCGATGATGGAAGATGGCACACTGTTGTTGATTCGAGAATACGGCGCAGGGGTTGGGCGTTATGAGCTGGGTTTTCCGAAAGGGAAAATTGATTCGGGTGAAGGTTGGCAAGAGGCGAGCGTGCGTGAAAGCCAGGAGGAGATCGGTTTCTTGCCCACGCACGTCAAGTTACTCGATACGGTGAGTTTGGCGGCCGGTTATATGACGCATCACACTCACATTGTTCTCGCAACAGGATTGACCCCGCAAACCGCCCAGGGGGATGAGCCCGAACCACTAGAGATTGTACCGTGGCATTTAGACGACTGGCACGAATTGCTGGCCGAACCCGACTTCAGCGAAGGACGTGCTTATGCCGCGTTGATGCTGGTGTTAAAAGAGATGGGAAAGATATGAAATCAATTAAGGTGACCGCTGAACAGTTGGAAAGCTGGTTGCCGGAGGTGTGTTACATCGCCTATCTGGCAGGGCAGCACATCTCGACGCTCTACCACCAAGTGCAGCCATTAGAGGTCGAGGATAAAATCGACGGCTCGCCTGTGACAGAGGCCGATAAACAAGCAGACAAGCTGATCACTGAAGCGCTGATAAAATTGGTGCCTGACATGCCCTTAATCACCGAAGAGAGCGTTGCCGACGTGCCTTTTAACACTCGCCAGGCCTGGTCAAAGTTCTGGTTGGTCGATCCACTGGACGGCACTAAAGAGTTTATTGCTCGCACCGGTGAATACAGCGTTAATATTGCTTTAGTGGTAGACCGTTCTGCCGTTTTAGGCGTGGTGTATGGTCCAGAAGTGGGCGACTTATATTTTTCAATCAAAGGAGGGCCGGCGCTTAAAATCAGTGAGGTAGAAGGAGGGCTTTCAAAAGAGATGTTTCTGTCAAGACTGTTAGTGGCCAGCCAGATTCAAGTAAGCTGCTTAACCCATAAAAGCTGTTCAGAGGACGAGGCTGACAAAAAAAGCAGCGGGCAAACCACCGGTCAGCAAACCACAGGGCAGGAGAAGACAGGCCGAAAAAAACGCATTAGAGTCGCCGTCAGTCGTCGACACGGGGGTGTCTTACAGCGTTTTACCGCGAAAATTGGCGAGGTGAGGTTGGTTAAGATGGGCTCGGCCTTAAAAACCTGTTTGGTGGCCGAAGGTAAAGTCGACATCTACCCACGGTTTGGTCCAACTTCATTATGGGATACCGCCGCTGCCCACTGTATTTTAGAGTCGGCAGGCGGCGCCTTGTTAAATTCAGCCGGCCACCCATTGCAATATGTGCAAACCAAATCTCTACTCAACCCTTTCTTTATCGCCGTCTGTGACCACAACTATCCTTGGCCTCGTTTTCCTGAGGTGTTTTAGGAAAACGCTGTAACTTACCTGAGTGTTGCACCACAGCGTACCAAAGTTGTTCTGTTAAAGAGTTAAGCTCAGTTGTAAACTGACCAGGCCTGGTAAGAAGCGTTCAACGCCCCTCATCAGGCCTGATGAGGGGTGGCGTTGCCTCTTAACGTTGCTGTTTTGAGAGGGGAAGACGATTAGAACTCACTCCACTCGTTTTCAGAGTAGGCGGTGGACGCAGTCGGTTTCAATGCCGGTGTTGAGCTTCTTGATAGGCTTCTTGACGAGCTTGTGCTCAATGCCTTAACGTCATCTCTAGACTGTGAGAGCGCCGAGTGGGGAATTTTATTGGTCATCTCTACACTGGAACTGATTTTAAAGTTGCCAACAAATTTAGCCTGTTCTTCTGCTTGTTCGCTCATGTTGCCCGCAGTAGAAGAGAGCTCCTCGACCAGTGCTGCGTTTTGTTGCGTCATTTGATCTAGGTTAGAGACGGCTATGTTAATTTGATCCAGTCCTTTGGACTGTTCGGTGGTTGTGGCCGCCACTTCAGAGATCAGGTTTTCAACCTCTCTTATCTTATGGACCATCTGTTCAAAGACGGTATTGGTCTGCTCTACCAATGTGGTGCCGGATTCAATTTGTTGAGTGGCAGAGTTAATGAGTGTCGAAATATCCTTGGCAGCATCCGCGGATTTTTGTGCCAAGTTACGCACTTCACTCGCGACTACGGCAAAACCACGGCCATGCTCACCGGCACGCGCCGCTTCAACAGCGGCGTTTAAGGCCAGCAGGTTGGTCTGGAAAGCAATGCTGTCAATCACGCTGGTGATCTCCGCAATTTTTTTACTGAGTGCGGTGATGCCGTTCATTGCAACAAGGGTGCGCTCCATGACTAAAATTCCGTCGGAGGCTTCTTGTGCAGTGCTGTGAGCGAGCATGTTCGCTTGCGCGGTGTTCAGGTTTGACTGTTGCACGGTCGACGTTAACTGCTCCATGCTGGCGGCTGTTTGTTCTAAAGAGGCGGCCTGCTGTTGTGTACGTTGTGACAGATCGTTACTGGCGACAGCCACTTCGTGCGACATGGTGCCAATCTCGCTGGCGCCACCTTTTATTTGACCAAAGGTAACTTCAATATTGTTTAAGGCGGTGTTGACTGCGTTTTTCATGGCGAGTAAATCGCCTTGGTAGTTATTCTCGATGCGCAGTGTCAAGTCGCCCTGACTCATTCCTGTCAAGATGGTGTTAAGCGTTTGCGTAGTTTGCCCAAAGCTCTCTAGTAACGCGTTAACCGAGTGTGAGATATTGGCTTCAAATCCATGCAGGTGCTCGGTTGGGATGCGTCCATTGAGAACACCATGAGACGCGTCGTTAACAATCTGTTCAATATTGGCCTCAATGGCCAGTTGGCCCGTCATATCCTTCCATTCAATCACTGTTCCTAGGCGATCTCCATTTTTTGCAAAAATGGGGGCCGTCACGGTGTCTAAAATGACTGAGCCAAGGGTTAATCGAGTGGTATAGGGTGTTTTTGCGTTGTTTAGAGTTTGAATGTGCTGTTGCGACTCTTCAAACAAAGTATCAATATTTTGACGAATGAGCGGGCCGCCCTCAAACTTAGGCAGCGTTGCTTTAATCTCTTTTTCAATGGCTGCAAACATCTTGTCTAAAGACGCGTTTGTAAAAATAATGCTGTGAAAACGATCGATGACCATAACGCTTGAAGAGGTCGCGTTTAAGGCGATTTCAATGCGTCGAGAATCGTCGAGCAACGCCTTAACGTCGTCTATGTCGGCCCCCAACTTTATTTGTAAAGAATTTAAACGGCCAAAAACCTGTGGCAGTAGGCTAGAGCCTTTGGAGTCAATGTCGTTGTTAAAGTTCCCTGATGATATGTCGGTAATGTAGTCATTTAATAACAATAGTTGTTTTTCATTAATGCGAGTCGTGAGGATGATGAGCAAGATCATTAAGGCACTGAAAGCGTTAAAAAACATATCTGGCATGATGGTGGTAATGTCGTGGTATAACGTGGGTAAAAAAACTGATAAAAGTAACAGACAACTGAGCATTAAAACAGTGAAAGAAGCGTTTAAACGAAGTCTTGGATTAATTTTGTCTTTAAAGTGTGCGATGTTACCGTTGACTAAGCTTAGCTTACCGGATTCGATGTCCTGATAAGTTTTTTCAGCGGCGGCTTTCTGTTCCGACGTTGCCGGGATTCTGACGGACATATAACCGGTAATGACACCGTCCTCAAAAGTGGGGGTTGCTTTGGCTATGACCCAGTAGTGGTCGCCATTTTTACGGCGGTTTTTGACTATTTGGGTCCATGGTTTGCCTGCTTGCAATGTTTGCCAAAAATCTTTAAAAACCGCTTGAGGCACATCAGGGTGCCTCAGGATATTATGAGGCTGGCCTACCAGTTCAGACCACTCAAACCCACTCGCCTCGATAAAGGCTTCGTTCGCGAGGAGTATATTGCCATGAACGTCGGTACGAGACACGATGGTGATGCCGGGTTTTAACATGTACTCTTTTTGTGTGACAGGGCTGTTGTTGCGCATAAGGTTTCAATCCTATAGTTTCAAAAAATATATAATTTTATAGTCTCTGTGGCGCTCAGGAAGAACAATAGAGTGAGCGATGACGCGCTTTTTCTGTCTATCGTTCTGCTTCGCTGAGAAGCAGGTTTTGATGTTTTTTTATCGTACCGTGTCACAGTGCTGTTAATGGGCGGTCATTAATTTTAGGTTTTAGAGCAATACTCTGCAGGCCGCAGTGTCTTTAAGCATTAAACGTCTTCTTTCTTTGCTTAGAGGCTCACAGTAACTTTTTTAAGGTTAAATTATACGACAAATGTACTAGTGTGAGAGCGAATAAAGCTTTGATTGATGGCTAATAGTTCAAGCGATGTTTAGATTGTTTCCGGCCAACGGCTAATAAACGCAGTTTATAGCCGACAAAGTCTTCCAGTGCCGCAGCATCGATTTTACTCAGCTCTCCAAAACGGAACTTTAGGTAAATTGAGTCACTAGAGTTGTGTCGGTGAGTCACCGTTGATTTGATGCGCAGAGTGATAAACTGCTCCAATGCAGGCAGCTCAAACACCAATTCAAGTTCTGTCCCCACGCGCGCACCTCTGGGGGTGGTAATGCCCGCTTCTTTAAGAGATAAGTCGACTAATCGGCCTACCGCTTGACCATTTTTGCCTATTAAGGTGATTCTTCGGTCGGTTTTAATGGTTTGGTTCATGTTTTTTTGCGGCATAGCAGCGCTCGTGTGACTAAAATTAAAGGGCTTGGCTAAAAATATTGATGGGCGTCGCCATTGCTTAATTATGACTGAAAGCGCCAGCGAAAGCTGAGGTAAGTTTTGACAGCTGTGCTTTGATGCGTTTTTTAAGCGCGATCATTGAGTGTTCGCAGTGAATTTAAGAGTGGTGTCACTCGACGAACCGAATGAAACCAGTCTCTGCGCCACAAGTTTTTTGTCGTCGAACGAGTTATTGAGCCGTATCTGACGCACAAAAACTGTGGTCACAAAAGCTTAAATAGCTCAATAAGTCATAGGACGTTGCTGTTTAGAGGGCGCTGTAAAGAATATAACGCCATCGTGCACTGGGTACTCGTCAGCGCGGCTTGCGCCAGCACTTAACTTAAGAAGAGCAGCTTAAAACCATTTTTTTATGCTTCTCACCAGGGGGCAGTAGATAGTGTGCGTATTCTGGCGTGTTGAAAATATCTGGTGGTGTATAGGGCGTTTGCAACCAGTTAAACCAGTTGTTCAGCGGCGTGTAATCGCCTTCTTCGGCCGCGGCTATAATTTCTTGCGCGATGTAGTTGCGTAAAATGAGTTTGGGGGTGTTGGCGTGGATCAGTTGTTGGCGTTGTTGAACGGAGCTGTTTTCCAATTCAAGACGCGCTTGATAGCGTGCCATCCACTGTCGCCAGGCACTTGACTCCGGAACAAAATGCTCGAATTCTCTCTGTTCTGACGTTGCAAACAGTGCCAGCATTTGAAAGAAGTAATGGAAGTCAACGCTGGACTGGTCCATTAAAATCAAACTGTCGGCAATGAAGTGCTTATCTTCAGGTTGTGGCTGACTTAAGCCGAACTTGGCGCACATTTTTGTAAGGTAGGTTTGATTGTAGGTTTCAACGTACTGGTTTAAAGCGGCTTCAATCTGCTCTGACTCTAGCACCATTGAAAATGCTTGGCCCAATACCTGGCAATTCCACAAGCCGATGTTGGGTTGTTGGCTGTACGCATAGCGTCCTTCGGTATCCGAATGGTTGCAAATATAGTGAATTTCGCAGTCGTCTAAAAACGCATAAGGGCCAAAATCAAAGCTCTCTCCGGCGACCGACATGTTGTCCGTGTTCATGACACCGTGGCAAAAACCGCTGGCTTGCCAAGCGACCATTAAGAGTGCGGTGCGCTCATGAATACTGTTGAGTAGGGCGGCATAACGACTCTCTTCCGGCAAGTTTTGATGTTCAGGGTAAACGGTTTCAATCACATAATTGGCGAGTTGTTTAAAATCGGCCAGATCTCCACGCTGAGCGAGCCACTCAAAATGTCCAAATCGGACATGAGTTTTGGCCACACGAATATAGCTGGCGCGATCTTCAAATTGCTCTCTGCGTACCTGTTCTGGACTGTGACAGATAGATAGACAACGTGCGCTTGGAACCCCTTGCGCATGCAAGGCTTCACCAATTAAATATTCACGAATCGATGAACGAAGCACGGCACGACCATCGCCACGGCGAGAGTAGGCGGTTCTACCTGAGCCTTTTAAGTGCAGGTCCCAGAGTTGATGCTGAGCGTCGGTGACTTGCCCCAGTAAGAGGCCGCGACCGTCGCCTAAGTCTGGATTGTAGTAGCCGAACTGATGACCGGTGTATTTTTGTGCAAGCGGAACCAGTCCCTCTGGAAAGACCAGGCCTGCTGTCATTTTTAAGAGAGTATCGGCGTCAAGGTCGAGCGACAACTCGGTGAGCAGTGGCTGGTTGACGTGAATTAACCGCGCATCCATCAAAGGTTCGGGCGTCGTCAATTGGTAGAAGCTTTTTGGGAGCGTGCAGTAGTTGTTTTGAAAAACGGTCATGGCTTTATTTACACTGTCTGGAATCATGAAGAGCCTTTAGTCTAACGGTATAGCTTGATAAATACCCGAGTAATTTGGTAGGGAACTGTGTTGTCGGCATTGCTTGGTGCTTTTAGATGGGATCAGTCGAGATTTAGTCGGTGTGCGTCGGCAGCAGTTAAACAGATCTTGCCCCTTGTTGTGGGCAAAGGCGGGTCGGTGAAAGTGCCCGTTTTTTAAGCGACATCAGCAGCGTAATAAACTGTTTTATTTTAAACTTAAGGCTGTGCCTAAGGGTTGGACGCATTTCATAGCAAGAGATTCTATAGGTTGTGTGGTAAATTATAGGGGATAATAAAGTGTCAGTACGGTTCCAATTGATCCATTAAATAGGTTCGATAAAAGGCGAGTTAATCGTCGTTAGGGAGAAAGATATGTCTATCGTCATTGCAGTAGAAAATATAAAATGTGGCGGATGTGCTAACAGCATCCAACAAAAATTAAATGCGTTGCCAGGCGTCACTGACGTCACAGTCAATGTAGAGGCCGGCTCAGTGGCGGTTTCGCTTGAAGCTAACGCAGACCAGGCTCAAATGGCAACCGCGGTTGAAGAGCGATTGCTGTCAATGGGCTACCCAAAAGTGGGTTCAGTCGAGGGGCTGAAAGCTGCTGGTGCCAAAGCGAAATCGTTTGTCTCTTGCGCCGTAGGTAAAATGACGGATTCCAAGTAGAGGTTAGAAAAATTGTAAATGCTTAAGAGCTTAAGATTTTTTGTCTTTAAAGATTAAGATTTTAAGTTTTTGATCGCATTTTTTTGGAACCAACACCTTGAGTGTATCTGTGAGTTCGGGATGCAAAGCGTATAGGTACGCTTATGCAGTGAGTTTTTAAACGGTTTAAAAGGAGAAGAGAGTGTCACAACAACCCCTAAACTATGAAGGCATAGAGCAAAAAAGTGTCGCTGAATTCAGCGAAAAAGCCTATTTAGATTATGCGATGTATGTCATTCTCGACCGAGCTCTACCCCACATTGGTGACGGCTTAAAGCCGGTGCAAAGACGCATTATTTTTGCCATGTCAGAATTAGGGTTAAAAGCCTCCTCTAAGCATAAAAAATCAGCGCGTACGGTCGGGGATGTGCTGGGTAAGTTTCACCCGCACGGCGACAGCGCTTGTTATGAAGCCATGGTGCTCATGGCACAAAACTTCTCATTTCGTTACACCTTAGTGGATGGCCAGGGAAACTGGGGGTCGATGGACGATCCTAAATCGTTTGCCGCCATGCGCTATACCGAAGCACGCCTCTCAAAATTCAGTCAATTACTGCTTGAAGAGACCGCACAGGGCACGGTGGATTGGGTGCCTAACTTTGACGGTACGCTGGACGAGCCGAGAGTTTTGCCCGCCCGCGTCCCGCATATTCTATTAAACGGTACTTCTGGTATTGCCGTGGGCATGGCCACCGATGTGCCGCCGCACAACTTACGTGAAGTGGTGGCGGCTTGTGTGGCGCTGTTAGAGAAGCCGAACACCACCGTCGAAGAGTTGATGGCGTTCATTCCAGCCCCCGATTATCCGAATGAAGCGCATATTATTACCCCAAAAGAGGAGCTGCTCAGGCTTTATGAAACCGGACACGGCTCAATCCGCCAACGCGCGCACTACCTTGTTGAAGAGGGCGTGAATGTCGTGATTGATGCTCTGCCGGATCAGGTCTCGGGCAGTAAGTTGATGGAACAGGTTGCGGCGCAAATGCGTGCGAAAAAGCTGCCGATGGTGGTCGACTTGCGCGATGAGTCCAAT
>CAZVPH010000033.1:0-10438 GCA_964628125.1 uncultured Thiosulfatimonas sp.
AGAAGTCACGGACGCTGCAACGGACAAATCACCCACAAGCCAAGCTTTAAAGAGATCGTGGAAAATCAAGCGTCTGGCGCCTTAAGTGCTGTCATTTTTTTAGATGGAGCTCGTCGAATGTTTGCCAAACTGAGTGCGGAACAGAGGACGGGTTTGTCTCTGCACATTAAAGTCAATTCACAGGAAGATTTCAAAGGGAAGCTGTGCCATGTCTAACGTGTCCAATGCATCGCTCAACATCGACCTAGAGCAGCGGGTGTTTATCGACACCGAGCAACTTGAGTGGCAGGGCAGCCCTGCAGAGGGTGTGTTGCGTAAGCCACTCGAGAAAGTCTATGCCGAGCAGGGGCGAACCTCCAGTCTTGTACAATTTTTACCGGGCGCGGCGTTTCCAGAGCACCTGCACCCATTGGGTGAAGAGATTTTGGTGCTGGAGGGCGTTTTTTCTGATGAACGTGGCGATTATCCTGCGGGAAGTTATCTTCGAAATCCACCAGGTTCGAAGCACTCGCCGTTCTCTAAAGCAGATTGTACGCTGTTTGTAAAACTGGATCAATTTGCCCCACTCGATGTGCAAACGGTGGTTATTCAGACCCAAGAACAACCGATGCAACCGGGCGCTGGCAACTTAAAGGTACTGTCGCTGCACAGTTTTGCAAACGAAGGAACGGCGTTGGTTTTTTGGCCTGCTGGTGAACGCTTTCAGGCCCATAAACACTGGGGAGGCGAAGAGATATTGGTGTTAGAAGGCGAGCTACGAGATGAACACGGCGTTTACCCAAAAGGCAGTTGGTTACGCAGTCCGCATTTAAGCGAGCACTTTCCATTTGTTGAGCAAGACACGCTTATTTACGTTAAAACCGGCCACCTATAGACTGTTTTTGGATAATTTACGCTTTGTAGACACCTAATGCACGAATACAAATATCCGCTGTAAATACTTCACCAATTGCTAAAATCCCGAGGCGTTTTATTTTGTTGGGATTGAGGCTGGTGGAGGTTCTATGCGCCACAAAGTCTTGAAACGGTAAAAATAGACGTTGCCAACGAGGTGACGCTTGAAAGTTCATCCTGAATGACTGCCACGGAAACTGCAATTGTGAGGTTTTTAAATGCAGGTTATAGATGTGTTGGTTGCCTTTTACCTCGATAAAAATGCCGTCGTAGTCGGCAAAGTTAATGGCTAATTGGTCTAAGTCGATGAGTTGCATCTGCAAAAAACCGCCCCGGTTCTCTAAGCTGACCAGTCCCGATAAACAGTGACATGCTGATTCCGATGACTCCGCCGGCTGATGGAAATTAACTTGGCCGTGTGATTGGCCGCCCATAACTTGGTCGGAAACAAATCGCCATTGTGGCTCTGTTTGCTTGGTTGAGTTATAAATTTCTAACCGAGTGTCGGCATGGAAAAGTTCGCCGTGAACATCCAGCTGCTCTAAAGTGTTTAAGTTTTGTAACGAGTCATGAGTCATTTATATCGCTTCCTATAAACAGTGTTGAACAGATATTGTACAGTTTTAACTATTGATGTACGGTTCGCGCGTAGTTTGTGCATGGTTTTTTTTCGTCGGATTTTCGTAGGTTTTTCATAGTAGGTCGTGTTTTTTTGTATAAAAATAAAACCCGTTAAGTAAGGTTGATGGTGTGGAAATGCAGACAGTGCAAACAAAACTAAATATTGTGATTGTGGGCGGTTCTGGGTTTATTGGAACTTATTTACAGCAATTTTTAAGACAAAAAGGCCATGTGGTGACCGCTTTTGGACGAGAAGCATTTTCGCCAGAATTTGATTTAACCGCGCAGTTGGAAGGCCAGGATGTTTTGATAATGTTGGCGGGAGAGAATGTCGGTCAACGCTGGAGTAGAGCTTACAAAAAAGCCCTGCTCGAAAGTCGAACTCTGACCAATCAAACCTTAGAGCAAGCTCTGAACCGCTGTCAAAATCCGCCCAAACGAATTTTATCGGCGTCGGCGATTGGCATTTATCCGCAAAACGACCTGCAAACGCCGTTGGATGAATCTTGTACACACGTGGGAGAGGGCTTTTTGGGAGCGCTGGGTCAGCAATGGGAAGCGGCCAGTTTGCAATTAATACCCCAGCCTGTGATTATGCGTTTTGGGGTGGTGTTGGGGAATCATGGGGGCGCGTTGAAAAAAATGTTGCCTGCGTTTAAGTTTGGACTGGGCGGCCCTGTAGCCGGCGGCACTCAATCGTTCAGCTGGATTCATATTGAAGACTTGGCGCGCGCTGTGCATTTTCTAATACGTCATACAGAGCTTGCAGGGGTTTTTAATATGACGTCGCCTAATCCAATAAGTAATCGTGATTTTGGTCAAACGCTTGCAGCTGTACTGCGCCGACCCTTTATACTTCCCATGCCAGAATGGATCTTGTCGTGGATATTTGGTGAAGGTGCGCAAGTTTTAACCCACTCATCTGCAGTGATTCCGCAGCGCCTAATGGCGGCCGGGTTTCAATTTAATTACCCGCAGATAAAACCGGCATTAACGGATTTATTGGGTGATTCGTTATGACGGTGCGGTTTGACCAGGCCTGGTTAAACCGAGTGTACGCAGTAGATATCAGTAAGTCGCAGCAAGTAATCAGGCGTGAAAAAGGTATGAGTAAGCGATGCATTTTATAGTGTTAAGCGGCTCTTAACGTTACCGTTAAGACTCTTCTTGCGCACTGCGAATGCGCTCTAAACGATTCTGTTCCTCTTCCATCGCCGCTTTAATCTCGAGCATGACGCTGTCGACATCCGCCTCTTTTTCGACTTCGCTGAAGGCGCCGGTCAGCTCAACTTCTGGGTGAAGTTCACCGGCTTCAAACAGTGCCCAGATCTCTTTCGCGTATTGAGTTTTGAGCAGGTCGGGAGCGTATTGGCCGTAGTAGTTGGTCATATTATCGACATCGCGCGTCAGCATTCGTTTGGCATTGTTATTGGCCGCGGCATCTACTGCTTGTGGCAGGTCGATAATCACCGGCCCGTAGCTGTCCACCAACACGTTAAACTCTGACAGGTCACCGTGAATCAGACCGGCGTAGAGCATTAACATAATATAGTGCATCACTACCGCATGATCTTCACGGCCTTGCTCGGCGTCCATCGAGACATCGTTTAAACGCGGGGCAACATGGTCGTCATCGTCGGTAATAAGCTCCATTAATAATACGCCATCAAAACAACCATAAGGTTCAGGCACACGAACACCGACTGCGGCTAGACGATAGAGTGCATCGACCTCGGCGTTTTGCCAGACATCTTCTTGCTCTTTACGGCCAAATTTTGAACCTTTTTCCATCGCACGCGCACGACGAGTGTTACGGACTTTGCGCCCTTCTTGGTACTCAACGGCTTTTTTAAAGCTGCGCTTATTGGCTTCTTTATAGACTTTGGCGCATCGAATTTCATCGCCACAACGGACGACAAAAACATCGGCTTCTTTGCCGCTCATCAGCGGCCGGAGGACTTCATCTACCAGGCCGTCTTCGACGAGGGGTAAAATGCGTTTAGGTGTTTTCATGGAGTCCTTATCCGATTGAGAATGAGAGTGGTTGACGTGCAATATGATACACGCATAAATGCATGAGTATGATAGGGTTTAAGCGGTGGGTATTCAAGCAGTGGATGCGTTGCCGATACTTTGCCATGTTTTTAGGCGTAAACAGCTTCACGCTGGGTTCAATGACAGGTTCATGCCCAAAAAACGCTGAATGTTTTGCTGGATTCTGGCGAGTGGTGTAGAGTTGAATGCTTAGCGTCTCATGTCATCGCATTTTCTTCATTGATTGGATGGCACCGGGTTTTGGTGGTTGAGTTTTTATCTTAGGAACCGAGTTATGAAAGCGTCAGATCTATTTGTGAAAGCCCTTGAAGCGGAAGGGGTTCGGTATGTTTTTGGTATTCCCGGAGAAGAAAATTTAGACCTTCTTAACTCCCTAAAGTACTCAACCATTCAGTTGGTGTTGACGCGGCATGAGCAGGCCGCTGGGTTTATGGCCGCGACCTATGGCCGATTAACCGGTCAGGCGGGCGTCTGTTTATCGACCCTTGGGCCTGGCGCAACCAATTTAGTGACCGCAGCCGCTTACGCTAACTTAGGCGCCATGCCGATGGTGATGATTACTGGGCAAAAGCCAATTAAAACCAGTAAGCAAGGCCAGTTTCAGATCATTGATGTAGTCGATATGATGCGACCCATCACCAAATACTCTTGTCAGATTGTCAGCAGTCATAATATTCCTGCACGAATTAGAGAAGCTTTTCGGGTTGCGACGACCGAGCGGCCAGGGGCGACGCACTTAGAACTGCCAGAAGACATTGCGACCGAGCAAACCGACAGTCAAGTATTGGTGCAAAGTGAACATCGACGCCCTTTAGCCGAAGACAAAGCGGTGGCGATCGCGGTGCAGATGATTAAGAACGCCACCCGTCCTTTGATTTTAATCGGCGCGGGCGCCAACCGTAAAAGAGCGGGCAATGTGTTGCGAGAGTTTATCGATCAAACCGGCATTCCTTTCTTTACCACCCAGATGGGTAAGGGCGTGGTCGATGAACGGCATCCGCTCTATTTAGGTTGCGCGGCGCTGTCCGATCATGATTTTGTCAATGCGGCACTTAAAAAAGCCGATTTAATCATCAATATTGGTCATGACGTAGTTGAGAAGCCGCCGTTTTTTATGATGCAAGACGGCTTTAAAGTCATTCACGTCAACTTCACTAACGCCTCTGTTGATCCGGTCTACTTTCCTCAGGCCGAGGTAGTGGGTGACATTGCCAACAGCGTTTATCAGATCAAATCCAAAATGCAAAACCAGCCCCACTGGCGATTTAACTGCTTTATGGAAATTAAAGTCCACATTGATCGCAACTTGGCAGAAGGCACGCTCGACAATCGTTTTCCGGTCTATCCACAGCGTTTAGTGGCGGATATTCGCAAAGTCATGCCCGAAACAGGCATTGTCACACTCGACAATGGCATCTATAAAATATGGTTTGCACGAAATTACCAGGCGTATCACCCGAATACCATTTTACTAGACAATGCACTCGCGACCATGGGCGCTGGTTTGCCTTCTGCGATCGCAGCCAAACTGGTCTCGCCGGATGAGAAAGTGATGGCTGTCTGTGGTGACGGCGGTTTTATGATGAACTCGCAAGAGCTCGAAACGGCGGTGCGCTTAAAGTTAGACTTGGTGGTGCTGGTTCTAAACGACAATGCGTTTGGCATGGTTCGCTGGAAACAGTCCCATATGGGCTTTGAAGAGTTTGGCTTGGCGTTAGGCAATCCAGACTTTGTGCTTTACGCCGAAAGTTATGGCGCCTTTGGCCACCGTGTCGCCAGTGCCGATGAAGTTATTCCGACGATTGAAGCGTGTTTTCAACAAGGCGGTGTTCACTTGATTGAAGTACCAGTGGATTACTCTGAAAACGATCAAATTTTAAATTACGACATTAAAGAACAGAGCAAGGCGCTCAGCGAAGCGCTGGTTAAACAATAAACAATGCCTCAGCGCTCTAACGAGTTTAATGATTGCATACATAACGCACGGGTGGTGAGGTTTAGCTTACTATTCAGTTAAGACCGATTTAATGTAAAAACCCCGAGAGAGCCAGGCTTGGTTCCCTCGGGGTTTTTTTATCCGTAAATTTCGTGAATAAGAGTGCTGTACACACAGCACTTATTTAAGCGTAATCGATTCCGTGCCGGTGGCGCCGGTGTTGTCACTGAGCTGAATACTTACCTCGTCACCGACCTTGGCGTTTACCTTGATTGCCAAATAAGGGTTGGAAGAAATCGCTCCGGACCATTGACTGTCAATCGCTTTATTGCCATTCACAAGTACACTCACCGTGTCAATGAACTCGGCAGGAAAGGGTTTTCCGGTTTTTTGGTCCAGACGAACCCCCGACTCCATTGGGTGTTTAATCAAGGCTTTTATTTCAGCCACGCCATTGACGGATTTACCACGAATTCTGATTTTAATAGACATAATATTATCCTTTAAATGCGCTGTCGCATTTCTATCGTATATTTATACATTGCTATACATTGGTACACGCTGGGTCTGTTTACTGCTGTTCAAATTCATCTACCAATCAAGGGTGTGAGAGCTATTAACCGCCACAACCTCCAATGGTGACCTTGACCTCTTGTTGTGTTTTAAGCAGTTTGCCACCGGCTTTGACCACGGCGATGACGTCCATGGATTGTCCCATCTTAATTCGAGTGGAAACATACCCGAGTGCAGCGGCTGCAAAGGTGTATTCACACACCAAAGGTTGAGGGTTTTTGCTGGCCAGTATGGCGATTGACTCAACGCCATCAATGCCCGAAGCATCCACCGTAACCGGTGTTACAGCCCCGTTTTCGGCGATGGCGGGGGCTTTAAGAATAATGTCGTTTGAGGTGGTTGCGGTGGAAGCGCCAAACAGACGACTGATCGCATCATCGGTTGAAGTCGCCGCAAAGGCTGTTTTATTCCAGTCGGCAGCCAACAGAGACGTCGGCGTTAAAAGCCCAGCGTTGGCAGCAATAACCGCCGCACCTGTGGCAAAACTGTTTTTTAAAAAGAGTCTACGTTTCATAATTATTCTCTCCTGGTTTACCATTTTATAAAAAGGTGGAAGCCATTAAGATGCTTGCCGTTAAAAGCGTCAGCGCTCTGAAGGTTAAGGAGAATCTTCATAAGACGTTAATAAGAAAGATTCGCTCTAAACATTAGAAGTCGCTAATGCTTGCTTAATTTCAGATTAGGCATTCAATTTGAATAAGGCAAGTAAATTTAGAGCGCACACATAAAGTCTCAAAAACCCTTGAGGTCTTAAGGGTTTGGTTTTATAGCTTGTAAATCAAAGGGTTGTAAGTGTGCTCGAGTTCTAGGATTGTAGGGGCTCTCGGGACTTTAGTCACGGTTGGTTACGATTTGGTGGCGAGTTTTGAGAGACTTTACAGCGCGTTTAGTCTGTTGATGAAGCCATAAGCCATGCCATCTAATTTTAAAACTGACCAGGCCTGGTCGTCCTAAGCTGCAATAAAGGCGCAATAAAAAGGCAACCAAAGCGCATTGGAAAAACAAGAGAGCGAAAGACCTTACACGTTCGAATAAAATATTTTTGTCCACTGAATTTAAGCGTTAAACTGAAACACCTTGTAGTGTAAATTCAGTAGGAAGTGGGTTGAAAATGTTGCAGCACGGCGAGAATCAAGTATGAAACTGCTCTTAATTGAGGACGAACCTTTATTGGTTGAAAGCTTACAAAACAGGCTGACCGCATTGGATTATCTGGTCGATGTTGCTTTGGATGGCGAAGAGGGCAGTTACGCGTTAGCCGAGTTTGCGTACGATTTGGTCTTATTGGATTTAGGGCTGCCCAAACGCCCAGGTCTGGCCATTTTAGATGCGCTTAGAAAAGGTGAGTGGCCTTTGAACACTCAGACGCCAGTGCTTATTTTGACGGCGCGTAATGCGTGGCAAGAGCGCGTAGAAGGGTTGAAAAAAGGCGCCAACGACTACCTAGGCAAACCGTTTCACTTTGAAGAGTTGCAGGCGCGGATTGAGGTTTTATTGAGAGGAGCCACCAGCGGTGCGGCGTGGTTGAGTGCCGGCTCTGTTCAGCTAAACCTCGACAGCAAACAACTTGTAGTGGAAGGCCTGCGCTTTGATCTGACCTTGACCGAGTTTCGGTTAGCGAAGGTGTTGCTGTCGAATCCTAATAAAGTCTTCTCGAAAGAGGCGCTATTAGAGCGTATTTCGGACCAATACTACGAACGCGAAAGCAATATTATCGAAGTCTATATTCGAAAGCTACGCAAAATGATGGGTAAAGAAGCCATCGAAACCTTGCGCGGTTTGGGCTATAAGTTTGTGGCGAGCTAATCGGATGAGTCAAAGTCAAACAGAGCACAAGGTGGTTGGAATATGAACCGTTTTTTTACCAAAAGTCGTTCGCTGCAAAAACAGCTGTTCACTTCATTGTTGGTCGGGGTGCTGGGTATTTTAACCTTGTTTTGGTGGCTTTCTCAGTCCACCATTCACCACATCACTGAAGATTACCTGCTGTCGCGACTGTCGCATGATACGGATACAATTGAGCGTCATTTGCAATTTAAGGAAGGGGTTTGGTCGCTTAATTTAGAAGGCATTGGACCGATTTACGCAACGCCCAATTCGGGACATTACTTTGTTATTAGAACCCCTAACCAAACGATAAAGTCACCGTCCTTGGGTGACCACCCACTCTACTTAAAGCCGTTTAAACCCCCGAAAAACAATCGCCGACTTTCTGAAAAGCTCAGCGTTCAAATCTACGAAACCTCAGGGCCGGTTGAAGCGTGGGTCTTGGTGCGGGGCATCCAGTTGCATAAAAATAACTTGCCGATTGAGATTTATGTCTCCGAAGACCATACGCCGATTCAGTTGATGTTGCTGCGTTTTGACCTGTTTTTTGGGTTATTGACGATTCTAATGTTAATCGCCCTTTACTTTTTACAAGGGTGGCTTATTAAGCGCGCTTTTCATCAACTTACACCGCTTGAATCGATTTTACGGGATTTTAACTTGGGGCATGAGGTAGCGATTGTACCGGAAGATTATCCGCTTGAGGTGCGGGCGTTGATTGCCAGCTTAAATGCAGCCCTAGAGCAATCGTCCCTGCAGTTTCAAAAATCAAGACAGTTTAATGGCAATTTATCGCACAGTCTAAAGACTCCCTTAAACCTCATTTTTCAACTATTGGACGCGCCAGCACTGCAAAATTCTCCTGAATTACAGCGCAACTTAAAACAGCAGAGCGAAAAGATATTAACGTTGATAGAGCGGGAATTAAAAACCGATCGTATTGCACACCATCAAGTGATTACCCCGGTCTCCTTGCAAGCGTTGATGGTCGATTTGATTCCGTCGTTTGAGCAACTTTACCGAGAGAAAGAGGTTTACTTTCAAGTCGGTATCCAAACAACCGCTTGGTTAAGTATGGAAAAAGAAGATGCGTTTGAACTGCTCGGTAATTTGGTCGACAATGCCTGCAAGTGGTGTAAAAAAACGGTTGTGATTGGTTATGACGGCCAAACGTTGACCATTGAAGATGACGGGCCTGGCGCGACTCCTGAACAACTTACTCTATTGCAAGAACGCGGTTATCGCACGGATGAAACCAAGCCCGGCCACGGCATTGGTTTATCCATTGTTAAAGAGTTGGTGGTCGCTTATCAGGCAGAAATTGTTTTTACGCGCTCACCATTAGGCGGACTTCGGGTCCAAATTATATTCTCGGCTTAAAGCTCAGAGTGTCTTTCCCCGTCTATTAAGTGCAGTGTCGGCTGCACGATGGTCATGCCTTTCTTGTGCTAAAACCTTTCGTTAAACCATTCCGCATTCAATTCAGTTTCAATTCAGTTTCATTTTGTAAACTCCACGCTATTCTCTACAAATGGATGTTTCAAATGACACACGCGCCCCAAAATTTTTTACTTCTGCTCATCAGTGCTTTGAGCTTAGGGCTCTCTCAGCAGGCCTGTGGTAATTCAACTTCTTATAAAACGCTGTTGCAACAAGTTGAGCAGCAGCAACCAGAGAAAATAACCACCGCTGGTATCCAAGCCGTTCAAGCCGCGAATCAATTGCTTTCTCAGAGCTGGATCGCCGGCGATGTGACGCTTAAGTTGCATCATGAAAATGATCACTTTACTGGCGATCAAGCGGCTCAAAATTGGGCAGTAGGTGCTGAGTTCCCGGTTTGGCTGCCCAGCCATAAAGACGCATTAGAGGGGCTTTCGTCCAGCTATCAACAGCAAGTAACGGTGCAATCGACGTATCTTAGCTGGCTGGCGTCGGGTAAGGTGCGTCAGTTGGTTTGGGAGTATAAAAAGGCGACGATTCAACGGGATGCAGCGCAGACGGCGGTTGAGCAAAGTTTTATCTTGCACGATAAAGTTCAGAAGAGAGTAACGTTCGGTGACCGTCCGGAGCTTGATTTATTGTTGTCACAAAAAACAGTGTTACAGCAACAGGCGCTCTTGGCGAAGGCTCAGAGCGACTTCTATATCCGCCAACGTCAATATCAACACTGGACGCAAACAACCCGTTTGCCAGATAACATCACCGAAGCCCAGCAAGGTGGTTTAGCGCTCGAAAGCCATCCACAACTCTTGTGGCTGGAGGCCGCTGATAAAATATCACAGGCAAAATTGCAACAAGATAAAGTGTTAAAAACAGCCGCTCCGAGCATCTATCTTGGAGCACAGAATGACAAAGATAGGGTCATCGACAATACCTCGCTAGTATTATCAGTCTCGATTCCTCTAGGCTTAAAATCCAGTAATGGCGTGCAGATCGCCGAGCAACAACAGGCCGTTTTAGGACAGCAAGCTCAAAAAGCCGCTGCTTGGCTTGATCTTAAGCAGAGTCAGATGGCGGCCTCAGAGATCGTTA
>CAZVPH010000034.1:0-10040 GCA_964628125.1 uncultured Thiosulfatimonas sp.
GGGAAGGTCTTGTAGTTGCTGTGGGCTGGCAAACACCATGAGCTTGTCCGCTTGAATGGTATTTGCGACCTTGCAAGCTTGTTCCAAGGTGTTAAGGTTAAAGACCTCACCGGTTAAGGAGTAAGCCAGAGGAGTGAGAAGAGCAATTTGTCCCGCGGCAAGCGAGGCGGAAATGGCCGAATGATTTATCTTTCTCAGTTTGCCTGTGTACTGGAAATCGATGCCATCAATGACCCCTTTCGGTTGAGCGATGACCCAGTTACCTGAAATCAGTGTCAAAGGCGTAGAGAGCATACAACTGGCTTGACTAAACACTGCTTCTAGCTGACTGCGAACTAGGCCGATGGTTTGTTGAAACACCGGCAGGCTTTCCAAGGTTGTGATTCGGAACTGCTGATGCTGCTGCCACGAAAGCCCGCGTTCTTCCAAAGCCGCATCAATTTGCGGGCTTGCCCCCATGACAAGTACAATCTTTAAACCAAGATTATGCAGCAGTCCTATGTCTTGTGATAGTTGTTTTAAAGTGTCGGGGGATTGCATCAGCTCACCTGGTAAATAGATGACACAGGTCTTCCCACGATGCTGTTCAATGTACCGAGACGATTGTCTTAATGTATTAATAAAATCTAATTCAGATTGCTTCATGAATGTGCGAAAATAGGTTGATAATTTGTAAGTATAAACAGTCTACCGGTGAAAGTCTAAATACTCATGGTTTTACCGTTAGGCAGAGATTCAATTGATTTAGCTTGAATAGGCTTAAAGGAGTTTTAAATGCCAGTATATCGTTCTAAAACCAGTACTCACGGTCGTAATATGGCGGGCGCACGTGCCTTGTGGCGAGCCACCGGCATGGAAACAGGTGATTTTGGTAAACCCATTATTGCCATCGCGAACTCTTTTACCCAGTTTGTGCCAGGTCACGTGCATTTAAAAGACATGGGGCAGTTGGTCGCCAGAGTTATTGAAAAAGCGGGAGGTGTTGCCAAAGAGTTCAACACCATCGCCGTAGACGACGGTATTGCTATGGGTCATGATGGAATGCTTTATTCTCTGCCATCACGTGATTTGATTGCCGATTCGGTTGAATACATGGTCAACGCACATTGTGCAGATGCCTTAGTCTGTATTTCAAACTGCGACAAAATCACCCCTGGAATGTTGATGGCGGCAATGCGCTTAAACATTCCAACCATTTTTGTCACCGGTGGACCGATGGAGTCAGGTAAAACAGTATTAGGTGGTATTAACATTAAGCTGGATCTGGTTGATGCGATGGTGATGGCGGCAGACGATAATGTAACGAACACTGAAGTCGATGATGTTGAAATCTCAGCCTGTCCAACCTGTGGTTCTTGTTCAGGAATGTTTACCGCTAACTCAATGAACTGTTTAGCAGAAGCGTTGGGCATTGCGCTTCCAGGTAATGGAACCACCTTAGCAACGCACTCTGATCGTAGACATTTATTCGAAGAAGCTGGCCGACGTATTGTTGAGATTACCAAACAACATTATGAAGAAGATGACTACTCGGTTTTGCCACGTTCTGTTGCAACTTTTGAAGCGTTCGAAAATGCGATGACGCTGGACGTAGCCATGGGCGGATCTACTAATACCGTCTTGCATCTACTGGCCATTGCCAAAGAAGCCGAAGTGAATTTCACTATGGCAGACATGGACCATATTTCACGTAGAGTACCGTGTTTGGTCATGGTTGCACCCAACTCAAAACAGTTTCACATGGAAGATGTCCACCGTGCTGGGGGCATTATGCGAATTTTAGGAGAGCTGGACCGTGGTGGTTTGATTAAGCGTGATGTCCCAACTGTTCACGCTTCTACAATGGGGGCGGCACTCGATCTTTGGGACATTCGTCGCACCGACGATGAAGCGATTCATACTTTCTTTAGAGCTGCGCCTGGTAATGTCAGAACGACGGAAGCCTTTAGTCAAAGCAAACGTTGGAAAACCATTGATGATGATCCAATTAACGGTTGTGTTCGGGATGTTGAGCACGCCTACACGAAAGAAGGTGGTTTAGCGGTTCTTTATGGCAATATCGCACTGGACGGTTGCATCGTTAAGACAGCGGGGGTCGATGAATCGATTCTGAAGTTTAGCGGGCCGGCGCGAATCTTTGAAAGCCAAGATTCTGCTGTAGCTGCGATTCTTGCGAATGAGATCAATAAAGGTGAAGTCTTAATCATTCGTTATGAAGGGCCAAAAGGTGGGCCAGGAATGCAAGAGATGCTCTACCCAACGAGTTATTTGAAATCCAAGGGGCTTGGTGAGGCGTGTGCCTTATTGACCGATGGTCGCTTCTCAGGTGGTACATCAGGGCTTTCTATCGGACATGCGTCTCCGGAAGCGGCTGAAGGTGGGAATATTGGATTGATCGAAGAGGGAGATCTAATTGAAATTGACATTCCAAATCGAACCATTAAAGCAGTATTAACCGATGAAGAGTTTGCCGAGCGTCGCCAAGCAATGGTTGCAAAAGGCCGTGATGCTTGGAAGCCCGTCGAGATACGCCCACGCAAAATCACCCCGGCTCTACGAGCCTACGCAGCCATGGCGACCAGCGCGGCATTTGGTGCAGTTCGTGACGTTGAACAGATAGAGCACCGATAATAAACGGAGAATTAAAATGTTTGCAGATAAATTAACGCAAGAGCAGCGGCAAGTGGTGTTTGACCTTGCTGTTCACTTGGCCGCCGTAGATAATGACATCTCAGAAGAAGAGGTTCAGTATCTAGAGGACTTTAGTTCCGCGTACGGCATTCATTATGACTTAGACAAGGCAGATATTGATATCGATGCACTGCTGGGTGTGTTAGATACACGGCAAGCTAAAATAATCACCTTGCAAGAGTTGATTAAAATATCATACAAAGATGGTCATTTTGGTAAGGAGGAGCAAGATAAAGTATTTTTAATTGCTCAAAAATTAGGACTGAACAGCCCCGAGCTAATGCTAAGCCTTGAAAAATGGGTACGTCAAGGGTTTGATTGGATTTACGAGGGTGAGCAAATGCTGGAAAGCAAATAAGCAGCTTGATTTACTTTGACTCTTAATAAGTTAGTAAGTTGATGGCTTGAGCTGACGCGAACCCTTCAATCGAACCACTCTTGTTAAAGGTATAAATAAATCGAAAAGAGTTATCTATTAGAAACCAGCCAAGCGCTGGTTTTTTTGTTTCATCAGTTTTGAAGTGTCGAGATATCTCACTGTGATTTAAAGCGGGGTTTCCGTGAGGCTCAATGCTAAGGAAAGTGGCAAGTCTGAGTCATTAAATAGCTAGAAAGGGGGCCTCTAACGAGAGAGTCGGAGTAGGGTGCGAGTAAACTAATAAACTAAGTGAGTATCTTATTTTAAGTTTATGAACTTGTATTTAGGTTGGTAATGAGTAACAAGCTGGGGGGCAATGCGCATAACTATACAGGCCTGGTCAGTTGATTGATCTCTTGATGTTGCTATGCAAGCTCAAGTCATTGCGGCATGATCACGTTTTTTAAGCCAAGGATAGGTGACAGAGGTGAGCGAGCAGGCATAAAAAAACCCAGCGTAGCTGGGTTTTAAGTCTGGTCACTAGAAATTACTGGCGGTAGCCCGGTCCATTAATCTCAAAGTTATTTGACATGTAAGCTTCGAAGAACTCAAGGTTAGAGTATTCCTCACCTTGTACCTTAAAGGGTAAAGCGCGCATGTTTTTGTGACACCCTTCATAACGACGGTGCAACGTACCTAGTTCCATCCATTTAGCACGGAATACTGGAAAGTGCGTTGTATGACCTAACATCGGTGACAGGATGTCAGCACGTGCTAAGCGGCCAGAGTTATAGGTGTGACACTGTGCGCACGAAAGGCCAAGCTGTCCGGAAGGTTTCATAAAAATGTCACGGCCGGCTTCATAGGCTTTTAAAGCGCCTTCAGAATCGATCTTAACATCAATTTTTTGACCACGTGAATTGTATGCAAGGTAAGCACTTACTTGAGCAAGAGCACCTTTTTTCCACTTATAAGCTTCTAAACCAGCATCTGTACGACAGCTGTTGATTGAAGCTTCAAGCGTGATAACTTTTTGTGCTTTCTCGTCAAAGTACGGATACTTTGGACGAATGACAGATACATCTGTCCCAAAACACTTATCGTAGGTTGCTTTGTCTTTGTTGTAGTGCGCTTCACCTTGGTCAATTGCATCTAAATAAGGAGGGAACTCTTCAACAGATTCCCATTGTGCCATTTTATCAGCTGAATAAATATATCCGCCATTGGCGTATGCTTCAAATGGTATTTTTGGATTTTTAGCCTTGAAATAATCAATCATTTGTAGACGATCAGTTTCAGGGTCTATAGCGATTGCCGTTGTAGAAGCGGCGGCTATTGTTACACCTAGTGATAAGGCGATTAGTAATGTATTTTTCATTCCAATCCTCCGTCCGAGAGCTCTGTATATTTCAAATTATTATTATTATTATTTTGATAGATTTGGTACCAGCCTTAACAGCTGATACCAGGTACCTACTTAATTATTTTAACTTAAGTGATTCAGTACCTTTTTCACCTGTGTTGTCAGACAACGTAATTGTAATTTCATCACCGGCGTTCGCTTTTACTTGGATAGCAACATACGGGTTAGCTGAAATGGCACCAGACCACTGAGCGTCAATCGCTGTTGTACCGTTTACAGCGACCGTTAAGATGTCGATGTACTTAGCAGGGAATGGCTTGCCAGTTTTCTGGTCCATACGGACGCCTGATTCCATTGGGTGTTTGATGAGTGCTTTAATTTCTGCAACGCCACCTTTTGAAGCGCCACGCATTCTGATATTGATAGACATATTATTTCCTTTTCGATTTGTTTAATTGTTGTATCTTAATAGCTTTAAACGATGTTTAAAGCGTATTAACCACCACAACCACCGATTGTTACTTTAACTTCTTGTTCCGCTTTTAGTAGTTTTCCACCAGCGTTAACAACCGCGATAACATCCATCGTCTGACCCATTTTGATACGAGTAGATACATAACCTACAGCCGCTGCACCAAAAGTATATTCACAAACTAGTGGAATAGGGTTTTTGCTTGCTAGAATTGTAATTGACTCAACACCAGTGATGCCTGAAGCGTCAACTGTTACAGGCGTTACTGCACCGTTCTCAGCAATCGCAGGTGCTTTTAGTACAACATCACCAGAAGTTGTTGCATTACTTGCACCGTAAAGTGCGTTTAGAGCATCGTCTGTTGTCTTAGCGTTAAAAGCTTTTGAGTTCCAGTCTGCTAGAACAGTGCTTGGCGTTAAAAGACCAGCGTTTACAGCGATTGCTGCAGCACCAGTAGCGAGTGTACCTTTAAGAAAAGATCTACGTTTCATAAGTTTTAAAACTCCCAGTTAAGGTTTGTAAAAAATTACAGGGTATAAATGTAATCAACAATTTTATTGATTTCACTATCGGTTAGGATACCACTTTGTCCAAAGGTAGGCATCATGCTGTTCGGGACATTCTGAGTTTCAGGTGTACCCCAAACTTTGTCAATCAGTTTTTGCTTATCCGGGTAGCGCAATTGCATGGCGATAAGTGGCGGACCAATATTACCTGGCATTGCACCATCGGCTACCATGTGGCAGGCTAAACAGTTTCCGTCAGAACGGGAAAAAGTCAGCTTTTTACCTTCTTCAATAGAAGATACTGCTTTTTCAGCTGCTTGTGCAGTTACTGGAACTGCAATCACTGCTGTTGATAGAGCTAAAACTGCCAACAGTTGCTTCATACTAGAACTCATCATTCCTCTCCTCCTAAAGTGTCTTTCGACGTTCCCATTATTTGTATTGGGATTTTTATTTTGAACAATCACTTGTTCTTAAGGATAGTAGCTTACTGAGTTGGACGGTAAACGCAAGGCTTTTGCGGATGAAACCTTATAGGATTAATTGATAACTTGAATATTATATTTTATGGCTAAAGATTACTGGTCTTCTTTATCTTTATTTTTCAATAGTTTAGCGTGTTTATTTTGAAATGTGAATATTTTTTGTTTCAAAGAACTATTTGTATCCTCGAGCAGTTCCTCAGATTTTTCCAGTAAGTATTCGCTCCTCCCTGTATTGCCAATGTCCATTTGTGCGACGGCTTGAAAGTAGTACGCCTCGGCATTTTGGCTTTCTCCTGCGTATATTTCAGCGAGTTTTTGGTTAAGTTGATACTGGTATCGTTGTGTTTTGGTCGCAGATTCTAGAAGTTGTTTTGCCTGGTTTTTTTGCCCTAGGCTTAACAATAAGTCGGCATAGCGCAGTACAATCGCTGTGTCATTTGGATGAAGTGCATATTGATATTCAGCATGCTCTAGAATTCGACGCGAAAGATCAACGTCAGGTTTTTTATCTTGGCTGATGGACTGCATCATCAGGGAAGAATAAAGAGTTTGTTGTGGGTTTTCTTCAATGAGTTGCCATAGACAGCTTCTGCTTTGAGCCAATGAGGTAGGGTTGTTCACGCTATTTAGCGTCAATAAATTAAGTTGGTAACAGCTCTCTGCATTGGTTTGCTGCTGTTTTGTAAAAAAAAGATCATGACTTTCACGGTGTAAGTTGTTTTGATTAAGGCGAAGTTGAATTAAATTTAAACTGTTGTCTATTTTCCTGGGTTTCAGAGGAGGCATTGTCTGCGCTCTGTTTTGAGCTTCTGCAAGACGGCGCTCGGTAACAGGGTGAGTTCGAAGAATCTCGGGCATGGAATAAGAGTTGTTTTGCCCCGCCTTTGATAGACGTGCAAAAAACTGTCCCATCGCATAAGGGTTATAGTTTGCTTTGTGCAAAAACGCTATTCCTTCTGAATCAGCCTCTGATTCATGCTGGCGTGAGTTTTTTAGTTGTTGCTCTATGTTGTAGCCCATACCTCCCATTAATGTTGCCATGCCTGCATTTGGATCATGGATTCCAATCAATATAGCCGCTAAAATAGTCGCAATGCTTGCTGCATTGCCTTGGTTTGACTGGTATTCAAAGCGTCTAGAAAGGTGTCTTTGTGTGACGTGCGCAATTTCATGAGCGATGACGGAGGCGAGTTCGTCTTCACTTTGAACTGCTTGAATGAGCCCTGTGTGAACACCGATGACACCGTTTGGTCCGGCGAACGCATTGATTGAGTCGTTATCGATGACGTAAAATTTGAAATGTCGATTTTGGCCGGTTTGACTGGCAATTTTATGGCCGATTTTACGCACGAAATGGACGACTTCGGGGTCGTAGTTGAGTGCGTATTCAGCATGCAAAGAAGCGGTAAAAGAACGTCCAAACCGCTCTTCTGTTTGTTGGTCGTAATTAACCAGGTCTGGTGCGCCAAGGTCAGGCAGGTTTACTGCTTGAGACAGTGTGGGCACCGCGAGAAAAAAGGCTAGCACGAAACAGTATAAGGGGAGTGATCGGCGATAATGCATGTATGAGTCCGGTTTTACAATATGAGTATAAGTCGTATGTGGCGCTAAAGTAGTGATCTCGGATGATTCGTGCTTTAAGTCCTGAGCCGCAAGTCTAGAGTGTTATGTCGAAAGTAGAGTTGGGCAGCTTTAACCGTCGAAGGTTTGAGGTTGTTACCATTGTTTGATGGTTAAGGGCACTTGTAAACTCAAAGCGGAGTTGCTTAAGCAAACGCTCAGACGAGTTTTGTATAACGTGATTATAAGTAAACTCTTTGGATTTAGGCTGTTTTTATTACTTTGTCTGCTCGTGAGTGTTTTAAAAGGGTGTTAAAGTATTTTGTTTAAACGGGCAAGTTAGAATCACGCTAAATTAGCCCTAAATCGTTATTTAAAGGGGAGCGAGGGTGATAGAACTTGATGCAAGGGCGCTTGCGTGTCCGATGCCAATTATTAAGCTAAAAAAATGTTTGGCTCAAAATATTGCGCAGAATACTCATATATTAATGCAGCTTACTGATAAGAGTGGCTTAAAAGATATTCCTGCTTTTTGTCAGCAGCAAGGGTTGGGGTTTGAATTGCTTGAGCAGGCTCCTGTGATAGTATTTAAGATTTGGCGGGTGGTTTAACTAAGCAGATGCTTGGAAGAGCAGTCGATCAATAAAGGGGGTTCAGTGGACATAATTGACAATAAGGTTGAGGTGCAAAATGCGCCGAGTCAGTTTAGCCTGATTCAAACAAAGGGCACGCTGGATTGGGCGTATCCGGCTTTTATATTAGCGAGTACGGCGGCGGCGATGGATAAAGAGGTTGAGATGTTTTTTACCTTTTATGGTTTAAAAACCATCTTAAAAAACAGCCATAGTTTAAAGGTCTCGCCTCTTGGAAACCCGGGGATGTCTATTAAAAGTCCTGTGGGCCCAGAGTGGTTAAAGCAGGTTGATTGGAACCAGATTCTGCCAGGCCTGGTGTGGACTCTCCCTGGCGCGAGTCGTTTGGCGACTTGGGGCTTTAAAAAGCAGATGCTGATGCAAGGCCAGGTGCCGATTGAAGAACTGCGGGCCGTCTGTTTAGAACTCGGCGTTAGGATGACTGCGTGTCAAATGACGGTTGATCTTATGGGGTATGACACAACTGAGTTTATAGATGGGGTAGGGTTTGCGGGCGCCGCCACCTATTTCACGCAAACACCTGAAAACCAAAGCCTCCTTATATAATCTTTCATTATAAGTATTGATACAGCGCTCTATCTTTGTTTGGCATGTGGTTAACAGTCTATTGTTCAATCGTGAGCTAATCAAAACTCGCACATATCAACATACTAACGCAGCCTAAGAAGTTTTGAATGTGGCCTAGATCGAGGGCAACGTGCTGGAATTAAACTGCTCTTATTAAAATAAATTGATAGAATGATTCAACTTAAATTCAATGCAGTGTTTGCGCAAGACTTTTTAAGGGGGCTGATGGGTAAAGAGGTTAGAACCTATAAGTTTATTTATCCTGCCTTCCTATTTCCAGAAGCCTTTAAAAATCCGCCCCAGGCTTACGTAAAACACCTTAACTAAAATAAAAAGTGGCTATATGAAACCGTTTGAAAAAGGGATTTACCTACTACCCAACTTGATGACAACCGCTGGGTTGTTCGCTGGTTTTTATGCTGTCATTGCAGGCATTCAAGGAAACTTTGAATACGGCGCTATTGCCATATTATTGGCGATGATTTTTGATGGTTTAGATGGCCGTATTGCAAGGATGACAAACTCTTGCAGTGCGTTTGGTGCCGAATACGACAGTCTGGCAGATATGGTCTCTTTTGGTCTGGCACCAGCGCTGTTAATGTATCAGTGGGTGTTGCATGATTTTGGCAAGCTCGGCTGGTTGGTTGCATTTGTCTACACTGTGGCCGCTGCGTTACGACTTGCACGTTTTAATACTCAGGTGGGTGTAGCCGATAAGCGCTATTTTCAAGGATTGCCCAGTCCTGCCGCCGCCGCATTACTGGCAAGCTTGATTTGGTTGGTTGAAGGTAATAGAGACCACTTTGAAAGCGTGGTCGAGACTGTGCCAGTGTTGATCGGTGTCGTCGCGTTGGTGCTCACAGTGTTTGTTGGTGTCATGATGGTCAGTAATGTTCGTTTTAATTCATTTAAAGATTTTAATCTAAAAGGTAAAGTCCCTTTTGTGACCCTTTTAGCGGTCGTTCTGGTGTTCGTAGTCATCACACTTGAGCCGGCGATGCTTCTGTTTATTATCTTTGCTATTTATGCGTTTTCAGGCCCTGTGATTACGCTGTTTACCCTCAAGAAAACGCGCGCACTGCGCCAACAAAATCGAGACGATCATCGAGCAGCAGAGAACAGCTCTGTGGCCTCGTCTGAAACCGTCTTATCAGACGCCACTGCAGAAAAAGAAGTGGGCGATGTGGATACTCTAAAACCAAAAGCCAGCGCTGGAGATAAAACGTGAAAGAACATTTGATTATTTTTGATACAACGCTGCGTGATGGTGAGCAAAGTCCAGGCGCCTCGATGACCAAAGAAGAGAAAGTGCGCATTGCAAAGCAACTAGAGAAATTGCGCGTTGATGTCATTGAGGCAGGGTTTCCCGCAGCAAGTCAGGGGGA